>NZ_LGSU01000001.1 GCF_002260545.1 Hydrocoleum sp. CS-953
AGGAGAGGCAATAAAGCTGAATTGATTAATTATCAATTATCCATTATCCATTGGTAAGTGTACTTCATAACTGTCGGAATCAACTATATACCATTATTTTGCATAATTAGCAAAATTTATTTATCACTGATAAATTTAGTGAAATTATCAAAAATTTAAAGTTTTAGCTAACAAGGAAACTGCACTAATAATCCAAATAATTATCATTAGATTATTA
>NZ_LGSU01000010.1 GCF_002260545.1 Hydrocoleum sp. CS-953
TAGTGTATTAGATTTTCAAGTAAAAGCTTGGAAAAATCAGCATCCTACCATTTTTCTAAAGTAACATTTAAGGCTTGACACGACAGTAGGGACTTTGCATGAAACATCCCTACGGAGTTATCATTTTTTTAATGTAGCTTATTGAGCTGAAAACTGCTGTAATATGTAATATATGATCCGCGTAATTAGTTATCCTATTGCTTAAGATTCAGAACTTAGGAATCAGAAGTCAGCAGAAAGAAATAATTTGAATAGTATGAATTTTGAAATTTAGTATTCAATTCAATAGAAAACCTGTATTAAAAGGAACTAATTTTACAATTCAATTACTATATAACCAGATTTTATATAAAAACTCAGACGTTTTATACCAAGCATGATAAATGTTTGTTACAAATGAATAGGCTGTTGATTAGGAGTCAAAAGTCGTCGGGGTGAGAAAGCGAATCGCTCGTACAGAAGTGAGAATAAATTGCCTCAAGACCATTTTTTAGGTTATAAATCATCTTTTTTTGCCAAAGGGATATCTCCTTTAAAATCTTTTTATCACCCTTACTATTCGTAACATTCTTTTTTCAAACTGGTAATTGCCTCAAGACCATTTTTTAGGTTATAAATCATCTTTTTTTTGTCAAAGAGATATCTCCTTTAAAATCTTTTTATCGCCCTTAGTATTCGTCAAATTATTTTTTCAAACTGGTATTAGTTGAAAATTTCATATAATCAGATTAAAGGTAGGCGATCGCCACCTTTGAAAACTTGAAAATAAAGTCAATAGCTTTCCCTTGGATAGGGAAAGAAAAATAAATAATAAACTTCAAGAATCAACTCCAATATTTCAATCTGGATACCTCATAGAGAAATACTAATAACTGATAAC
>NZ_LGSU01000100.1 GCF_002260545.1 Hydrocoleum sp. CS-953
TTTTACAATTTATGGAATTTACAATTTTTTATTGTAGGAATAAATCACAAATTAAGATGTAACTGCCTTTTTTGAATTTGGTATAAGACCTGGATATTATTGCTAATAGCTGAATGCTTACCAATTATCAATTAATGAACTAGCTATTTATATTCCTGGAGATATTTAACAAGATAATCAGCTATTTTAGCACTAGCTCCTGGTTTTCCCATTCGCTCTAAACCATTCTGAATACAAGCTTCTAAATACTCTTTATCTCCCAAAGTTGCTTTTACTTTTTGAGCAGCTTCTTGCAGAATAAAACTATTAGCTGCTTGTTTACCAATAACCTGTACTGAAGAACCTAAAAGTCTAGTTTGAGCTTCCGCAAAACGATAGGTAAATGAAGGACCTTCACCAGGAATAGTAATTACAGGTTTTCCTAATCCTACAGATTGTTCTATAGCAGTTCCAGCCATACCAATTACTAAATTTNAAGCTTCTAAATACTCTTTATCTCCCAAAGTTGCTTTTACTTTTTGAGCAGCTTCGTGCAGAATAAAACTATTAGCTGCTTGTTTACCAATAACCTGTACTGAAGAACCTAAAAGTCTAGTTTGAGCTTCCGCAAAACGATAGGTAAATGAAGGACCTTCACCAGGAATAGTAATTACAGGTTTTCCTAATCCTACAGATTGTTCTATAGCAGTTCCAGCCATACCAATTACTAAATTTGAATGTTGTAAAATATCTGCAAAAGCATCCTCATAACAAATTACTTCTATTGTATATTCTTCAGTTAAAAATGTTAATTTACCCCTTTGATATTCCCAACCTTCAGAAATACCTATTGCCTCTAGTTCAGACATTAAGATAGGTACAGTTGCTACGCGGAACTGACAAACATTTACTCCCATAACTTTGACAATTTCTTTAACCAGTTTCAGCAGCAAACATAAATTCCTACCAGCTTCCGGTAAACGGGAACCAGGCAAAATAGCAATAGTAAATAACTCTGGTTTAAGCTGTAAATTTTTCCCTGTTGAAGTTAAATTATCCATAACTGGCGTACCAACAAATTCTGCCTTCTTAATTCCTTGTCGGTTTAAATCTTCTGCCGTCAAAGCATCCCTAGAAAAAACTTTCAAACATCGAGAATTATTGAGTAATTTTGGCAATATTAAACCTAAATTAATTCGACCTTCATAATAACTAGAATCAGCCGAAAGAAATACCACATAAGGAACCTTTGTCGAATAGGCGATCGCTGCTACTACAATATCTCCAGTAGCCATAATTAAATCGTAATTTTTAGCAAATTTCCAAACTGTCTGTAACTGTCGCCAAGTTAAACTAATTAATCCTTGTCCCAAGTCTTTAAATAATAACAAAGGATTGAGATATAAAAATCCTCCCGATGGCATATTTGCTGTAGGATTAATAATTGGTATATTTAAACTTTTATAACTATTACCAGAACCAACAATAGGCATAGCTGATATATTTGTATCAGGGGAAATTTTTCTGAAAGCTTTAATAATTTGACAATTATGTGTATCTTCTCCATGACCATTACTTAGAAAAAGTATATTTTTTGTTTTCATACTAATTAGGGAGTAGGGAGTAGGGAGTAGCGTACTTTAGAGATTTTTTATACCGAAAATGACTCCAAACTTAGTATTAGCAAGGCAAATACTTCACAGTGCTAAAAATAGCTGGAACCTAGATATATCAAGAAAAAAGTTGATTTAAGGTAAAATCACTACTGTATAATGTTTTGAGCTTATTTTTAACCTATTTTTTTCTCAAGTCTAAGTAGGAAAAAGTCACTTATTCTTTGATATTTGAGAATAGACTTTTGCATCAAAGAGTGAGTAGGAAGTAGGGACAAATAATTGATAATTTCTGGGGGATAATTGATTTAATTTTTGATTATTAGAGATGTCTAATACTCAAACTAAAAACTTTCAGGTATAGGCAGGAAGATAAAAATAATTAACAAGTATCATCAATTTTTTATCTGGTAGTAACATAGCCTGATCCTCACCTTCAAGCAAATCTTTTTATGATAATAATTGTTTTTCTATAAACAGCATAATTCCACAAAGTTACACCATTTTAGACTGTAAATATTTTAACAGTTTTCTAGTGAGAGTCCTATAAATAACCAAATTGAATTTGGTATCAGGAAAAAATA
>NZ_LGSU01001000.1 GCF_002260545.1 Hydrocoleum sp. CS-953
AGCCTATACTTGAAATCTTAAAAAAAACCTTTACTGGAAACAGTCAAAAAAAAACAACTGTAATCTAAAAACGGTAACTTAAATTAGAGAAAAAGTCAGGGAAGTAAAAATTATTATGGGACAGCAAAAATTTGGTGTTATAGGTCTAGCTGTAATGGGAGAAAACCTAGCCCTCAATGTAGAACGTAACGGTTTCCCCATCTCTGTATATAATCGCAGTGGCGACAAAACTGATAAATTTATGGCAGAGCGGGCACAAGGGAAAAACGTACACGCTGCTTATACTTTAGAAGATTTTGTCCAATCCCTAGAAAGACCTCGTAGAATCCTGGTCATGGTAAAAGCAGGAGGACCAGTAGATAAAGTCATCGAACAACTTAAACCCCTCCTAGATAAAGATGATATGATTATCGACGGTGGTAACTCCCTCTACGAAGATACAGAACGCCGCACTAGAGAATTAGAATCTACTGGACTTGGTTTCATGGGGATGGGAGTTAGTGGCGGTGAAGAAGGTGCTTTATGGGGACCTAGTTTAATGCCTGGTGGTACAGAGGGTTCTTACAAAGAATTAGAACCAATTTTAACTAAAATCGCTGCTCAAGTTGATGATGGTCCTTGTGTCACCTACATCGGTCCTGGAGGTGCTGGTCACTATGTGAAAATGGTACATAATGGGATTGAGTATGGTGATATGCAGTTAATTGCTGAAGCCTACGACTTGTTGAAAAATGCTGTAGGAATTAGCAACGAACAACTCCATGAAATTTTTGCTGAGTGGAATAAGACTCCAGAGTTGGAATCTTTCTTAATTGAAATTACTGCAGATATCTTTACTAAGAAAGACACTGAGACTAGCAATCATTTAGTTGACATGATTGTTGATTCTGCCGGACAAAAAGGTACAGGTAGATGGACGGTAATTAATGCTTTAGAGTTGGGTGTTGCTGTTCCTACTATTACTGCTGCGGTTAATGCTCGGATTATGTCTGGTATTAAGGATGAGCGTGTGGCTGCTGCTAAGGAATTGACAGGTCCGACTGGTAAGTACGAAGGTGATGCCCAAGCTATGATTAATAAGGTACGGGATGCTTTGTACTGTTCTAAAATTTGTTCTTATGCTCAGGGTATGGCATTGTTGGCTGCTGCATCTAAGGAGTTTAATTACAATCTGAATTTGGGTGAGTCGGCACGAATTTGGAAAGGTGGTTGTATTATTAGAGCTGGATTTTTGAATAAGATTAAGAAGGCTTTTGATGAAAATCCTGGTCTACCTAATTTATTGTTGGCTCCAGAATTTAAGCAGACTATTCTCGATCGCCAGGATGCTTGGCGGGAAGTTGTTACTCTAGCTGGTAACTTGGGATTACCTGTTCCTGCTTTTAGTGCTTCTCTAGATTATTTTGATAGTTATCGTCGGGGAACTTTACCTCAAAACTTAACTCAGGCTCAACGGGATTATTTCGGCGCTCACACTTATGAGCGTATTGATAAGCCTCGTGGTGAATTCTTCCATACTGAGTGGCCTACTAAGTAATTTTTTCTGTTTAAAAATTTGGCGATCGCTCTGTAGGGAAATAGGAGCGATCGCCGTTTGCTATATCTATAATGTTAGACATCTCCGAAAAAGATATAGACTTTTTGCACATAGTAGAGAACAGGGAAAAATTTTTCTTGTCTAAGCTTGCTCAAAGACATTTTTTGAATAATTCTAATCAGTGTATATTCAAATTTTGTCGCCTATAAACTTTATCACCTATGAAATATACTTACCAATATCGTATATATCCAGAGACTAGCCAGAAGTTGACACTAAACAACTGGCTTAGAATTTGTCGGTATTGGTATAACAGGATGTTAGGAGAACGTTTTAACTGGTGGGAGCAAAACAGATGTCCTATAAATGCTTGTCCTCTAATTTCTCATTTACCTGAATTAAAAGACAAACCAAATTATTATAATCAGAAAAAGCAATTACCAGAACTGAAAAAGGGTATAGTAGAAGTCAAACACTCAGGTGAGCATCTGGATTTTTCCCAAGTTTATTCAACAGTTTTGCAAGATGTCTGTAAAAGAGTAGAAGCAACATTTTCTAGATTTGTAGCAGGGGATAGTAAAGGTAATCGTAGTGGTAAACCAAGATTTAAAAGTCAATCTAGATATCGTTCATTGAACTTTCCTAATGCTGATGATTCTTGGTTAAAATTTTCATCAATTAATAGTAAATGGTTGTATATTTCAATTCCTAAAATAGGTTTGTTCAGAGTAAGAACCCACAGACCAATACCTGATGGAAGTAAAATAAAACAAGTTTCACTAATCAATAAAGCTGATGGTTGGTGGATAAATTTCAGCTTAGAGGATAAGTCAATTCCTGAGTTAAAAACTGATAATATTCAGCCTACTTGGGAAAACTCAGTAGGTTTAGATGCTGTCCTAGACAAAGATATTTATTTAGCCACATCAGAAGGAAATAAATTACCTTCTCTCAAACCTTTAAGAACAAATCAAGATCAACTAACCAAAGTATCTCAACGCAAAAACAAACGTAAACACGGCAGTAAATCGAGACGAAAGCTAGCAAAACGCGAAGGAAAAATCCATCAAAAAATAGTTAGAAATCGTAAAGATTTTCAGTATAAAACAGCTTACAAATTAACTCGTACAGGTAAAAAAGTATTTTTCATAGAAAAGTTAAATCTAGTAGGATTAACTCGCAGAAATAAAACCAAACAAGATGAAAATGGAAATTATTCACCTAATGGTCAATCGTCCAAGTCTGGGTTAAATAAATCTTGGTTAGATGCTGCATTTAATCAATTCTTTCAAATACTAGGTCAGGTAGCCGAAAAAGCTAACGCTAGAGTGATAGAATGCAAACCAAATTATACATCTCAATTACTTTCTTATCGAGATGAAATAGTGTTTATAGATTGCAGTATCAGAGAATATTTTGATGAGGAATTACAGTTGAAAATTGATAGAGATATAAATGCTGCTATCAATCTGAAACGAGTCGGGCTGGACTTGTTCCCGACTATAAACCGCCGTCAAAACAAAGTGGTTATAGCTAAATCTAAAACCGCTTCTGTTTCTAAGGAAGTTCTGAGCGTCTTTAAAAGGCATCAGAAGCTTACACAGAAAGCGGATGCGTCTGTGTAGGTAAGTCACTCGGGTGC
Source organism: Hydrocoleum sp. CS-953 (assembly GCF_002260545.1). GTDB lineage: Bacteria > Cyanobacteriota > Cyanobacteriia > Cyanobacteriales > Microcoleaceae > Trichodesmium. The sequence goes on from NZ_LGSU01001000.1 coordinate 3,180, forward strand.
AATTTGTAGATACAAATTTTAATCCGATTACCGCTTGTCGAGCATACAAATATATATAGATGTAAGTAGGTAGATAAAATTTATATTTTTTCGCATATCTGTTGTGATAAACTGATAATTAGAGTTAGCAAAAATAAACGACAGATGGATAATGCTGCGAAAAATCAAGCCCTAGTAGATGCTTTGGCTAAAAATCTGCCAGAGGACGCATCTGAAGCTCTAGTAAATCAGATTTTTGCGTCTGAATTATTCAATTTTTTAGGTTTTGAAGTAAATGAAAGAGTTCCTTCTTTTTCTACAGGAAAGGGTAATGAATCGGTCGATCATGCTCTCCGTCATAATACGGAAAATGACATATTCTCTCAAACCAAAACTAATCCAGATATTCTTGTAGAATTGAAAACTCGGAAGCGTAATTTAGCTCATGATTCGACAGATTATAAAAAGACATTTGCACAAATTAAAGGATATTTAGAAGCAGATAACTGTAAAGCAGTGAAGTGGGGAATAATTACCAATGCTAATCATATCCAATTATTCAGGAAGCATGGAAAAGTTATTCATCCGGCGACAGTTTGTCTAGCAATTAATCCAGAAAATATCATCAAAATCGCTACTTTAATTAAAGACAAAATTAGTAAACCAAAGAAAGCATTAACAGTAGCAGTTTATAACAATAAAGGCGGGGTAGGAAAAACTACAACTACAGTTAATACCGCAGCAGCTCTATCACTTTCTGGTAAAAAAGTTTTGATTGTCGATTTTGATCCGAACCAAAGAGACCTAACAAATTATCTAGCAATTAAACCAGGTGAACCTACTTTTTATGATTGCTTAGTAGATAAAAATGTTAATGTTATAGATGTCATTCATCCCTACAGAATTAAATCCAAAAAAAGCGCAAAAAAATTTGGTTTTGATGTTATTTCGATGAAGGAAGATCCTGTTTGGTTTAATGAAGTAACTTTGCGTCAAAATATTAAGATTATGCGATTGCGCCAAGTATTGGAGAAGCTAAAAAATAGCTATGATTATATCTTGATTGATTCTTCTCCCAACTGGCGAATTTTTAGTCAGAGTGCAATTTATGCTGCAGATGTAGTTTTAATACCGACAAAATATAACAATATATATTCATTAGCAAATGCAGCTATAACTATCAAGGAATATATACCAGAAGTTCAAAAAGCAAGAAGAAAATACCAAGACTTTGGACCAGTAGCTTTACCGATTTTCTTCAATGGAGAGAGGAAAATAACCCCTGCTCAAAAGAGCGTTGCGACATCTGCTATTGATAAGCTGATTCAAGATGCTCAAGAAGACTCAAATAACAAGTTTGACCTTGTACCCTATTTTTATCCCAAATATATACCAGGTGATGAAAATAAAGAAATATTTGAATTATCTAGTTCTGTTTCCATTGCAAACTCTGCTTTTTCTCGTATGCCTGCGGTTTATAAAGATAAGGTAGCTAAGAATTACTATAGCAAATTAGTAGAGGAGTATTTCTTTTATGAGTAGTTTGAATGATCAGGGAAACTTGATGTACTTATACATTGATGAAATTGAACCGGGAAATGGAACAAATACTCCAGAATTTCTAATTTCAGCAACGGCAAAAACTCTCAATGAAACTGGTGGAAGAAACTGGGTACCTGTCATTGTTAAAGAAGTAGGAGAAGATCAATATCAAGTAATTGGCAATTCTTTTATTTTTGCTGTAGCCCAAGCTGCTGGTTTAGAAAAAGTTTGGTGTATTATTGCTGATGAAAGTGAAGAAACTGAAAAAATTAGCAAAATTTTATCTGGGGAAAAAATACCACAAATAAATCTTTCTACTGCCACAAGAGATGAAATTAAAGCAGCACTTCAATACTTAATCGAAAAACCAGAAAGTAAACTTAAAGGAGTGAAACTGCCAGTAGTTACAAATCGGATTGATGAAGCTCCGCGTCAATATTGGAAAGATTTTCAACCCATAACAAAATTAGGGTGTGGAATTACGACCGCTAAAGTTAATGCTTTAAAAGAAGTATTTTTTTTGACTCCTCAACCAATACCCGAACCAGAAAAAGTAAATCTTTCCACTGCGACAAAAGACGAAATTAAAGCAGCACTTCAATACTTAATCGAAAAACCAGACAGCAAACTAAAACAAATTGACATAGAAAAAGCAACAAACCGTATTGATGAAGCACCACGTCTATATTGGAAAAACCTGGAACCAATCACAAAATTAGGATGTGGAATTACGAAGGTGAAAGTTAACGCTTTAAAACAAGTATTTTTTCTGACTCCTGAACCAATGCCAGAAATAATAACAGACCGGAATATTTTGAATAGTATGACAGTAACAGAGTTGAAAAAAATGGCAAAAAAACAGGAAATACCTGGATATACGAAAAAGAAGAAAGAAGAATTAGTCGAGTTGTTGAGCGCTATTAATTAGACATCTCCAGAAAAGATGGAGTAGGGAGTAGGGAGCAGGGAGAAAAAATTGATGAATAAGAGTAAGATAATTGATTTTATTTTTTATTATTGGAGATGTCTATTAGTACAAAAGATTGATAAGGAAGCGCCAAACTAGAGAAAAATCATTGCTAGTGGCTTGTTATACCATTTCTCAAAAACTTTTCTACATTTGATTGAAGTAGGGGAGTGGGGGAGGTAGGGACGTTGCATGCAACGTCCCTACAAACAAGAATAATTAATGCTAAATTTACTCAAACTAACAA
>NZ_LGSU01001001.1 GCF_002260545.1 Hydrocoleum sp. CS-953
AAGATTATGGTGTACTTAGGAGCTTTGCGTCAGCAATCGCTCTATTGGCAACCCACTATATATGGTGTCTTTGCGTAAGTCCTGACTACTTTATTGGATGTGAGGAAAAATTTGGGGCAATTTCTTGCTAGTGCCGATCTTGATAGGGTTTCTGCTTCGACATTGCGGGAACATTATGTTAGATGGGTGAATGGGTTTCTCAAGTATGACATTCTCGACTTATATCGTTGTCATCGTCAAGACCTTAGTTTGAATGTCGCGGAACCAGAGAGAGATGAGGGAGAATGGTTGGAAAGTTTATCTGAGGATGGTTTTAATTATCAGATTTTTGATTCATTGGATAGTTTGTTGCAACAGGAAGAAAATCAAATGACTCAAAATAAAGGTTTAATTTTGGAGTTGTATATTGAGTCAGATCCAGAAGAAAAATTAACTGCTTGTCATCCCCAAAATTATCCTAATTGTAATGCTAAGGCAATAGTGGAATATTTTTATTTGATCGATCGCGCTGAAAAAATTACTGTTAAGGAGGATTGGGTTATTGCTAAAAATAAGAGGGAATTAAGTATTAAAAAAAGTACAAAAAGGATTACTTTGGCTGCTGCGGAACCGAAAAAAACTTGGCAAGGTTTTGCGAAAAAACAGGGGATTAATTATCAAACTCTGAAGGCTCATTGGCAACGAAAATGTTTACCTTTATTAAGGGAAAGTGTTCGGGATATTGAGAATAATTTGGATTATTATGAAGTAGGGAATAGGGAACAGGGAACAGGGAGCAGAAAGTAGATAAAATTTTAGATTTTTTACTTTATTAACAGGTATGAACAACATTTTTTAGGATAAATTTACCATGAATAATTACACAAAATTACGTCCGGTTATTATAGCTTTGGATACTAAGATACATCAAAAAGCATCGTCGTTAGCTGCTCAACAATCTCATCCATAAATTGCCAAACAAGTTTACTTAAATATTTTGGCGGTTGCTGCTGTTTCTCATTTGCTGAAGTGGTTAGAATTTGAGACAAATTTAGAGCAGACATATAGTTTTAATCCGTTTCTGACTGGGTTATTGAATTCCACAGATTTGATAGTAGAAAATCGGCAGTTATTCTGTGTACCTATTTTGCCTGGAGTCACAGAATTTTCTACTACTTCAGATGTAGCTGAAAATTTTCTTGGTTATGTTGCTGTACAATTTCAGCAAAGTTTAGATAAAGTGGAAATTTTGGGATTTTATCCGGCAGTAGCCGAGGATAATTTACCAGAAAAAATGTCTGTTGAATATTTACAACCTCTAGATAATTTGTTTGAGTTTTTGGAGAAAAATAAACAGGCAGTTTTACCTCAGAATACTTTAGTAAATTTAGCAAATTGGTTTGCTAGAATTTTTGAGGAAATTTGGTTGCCTCCTGAAGTATTTTTCACTCCTAAATTAGGCTTTGCTAAAAGTAGTTCTGTTGATACAGTTAAGAGAGCGAAAGTTATAGATTTTGGTTTACTTTTAAATCGGCAAAAAGTGGCTGTAGTTATTACTATTCAACCGGAAGTTGATGAGGAAGTCGGGGTATTAGTGCAAGTTCATCCTATTGACGAACAAGAATTTTTGCCTCCTGCTTTAAGGTTAAAAATTGTATTGGAATCAGATAGTGAGGAAGTAGAAGCTAGGGCAGCCGACCAATTAATTCAGTTGGAGTTTAGCGAAATTCCTGGTAGATATTTTTCTGTGAAAGTTATTTTAGATGATGCAGAAATAGTTGAGAAGTTTGTGGTTTAGGGAAAGATTAAAATGTCATTACTAGGGGGCAGATAAAGGAATTATTTGGGTTTATCTAATATTAAGCCCCCCGAAGCAATCTCACCTTAGAATTTAAAATGTCATTGCGAGGGGGCAGATAAAGAAATTATTTGGGTTTATCTAAAATTAAGTCCCCCGAATAAATCTCACTATAGACTAAGAGATTGCTTCGGCTAAATTAATCCTTTTTTTCAAGCATTTAAGTTTTTTTATGACCGCCTCGCCATGACAATATTAGAATTTAAAATCTCATTACTTCAGAATGTCAAAGTAGTTCACTAATCAAAAAAATAATGGAAAATAAAATCACAATCTACCTCAACTCCGGCAACTTTTCAGAAGGCTTCAACTCCGTAACTATCCAACTTAATCAAAACCAAAAATTCACTACTACCTTACCAGCAGCACCCAAAATTCCACACTTATACAAAAACTGGCAACAACAATACACTTCTCTCACCCCAACTGCCAGAGCTGGATTCAGAAAAAGTCAAATTACTAATATTTCCAGTTCCGAATGTTTCCATTATTATCAAGCACTCTGCCAACAACTGAACCTTTGGTTTTCCCCTATCAAAAATCTCTTACCCAAAACTGAAAAAACTCTCCTAATTATCAATACTCAAAATATTTCAGATAACCAAACCAGAGAAATTTTACATAAACTTCCCTGGGGAAAAATCCACCTTTCAGAAAATTTGATAGTCGAAACTATACTTAGCTTCTCCGAAGGTAAAAATTCCCCAAATATTCTCTCCGAAATTCCTAGAAAAGTCAGAATATTAGGAATCTTAGGAGACAATACTGGTATTAATATTTCCCAAGATAAAGACTTAATTCAAAAACTTAGAAGAAGAGGAGCAATGCCGAAATTTTTACCCCAATCAAATCAACCTCTAAAACGAACAGACTTTGCACAAATTTGGGATGAAGCTTGGGATATTATTATCTTTTCCGGTCATAGTAAAACTCAACAAAAAACTGGAATTATTCATCTCAAATCCCAAGAATTTTGAGATTTTCAAGAAATTAGAAATACTCTAATAACTGCTAAACAACAAGGATGACAATTAGCCATTTTTAACTCCTGTGATGGTTTAGGATTAGCTCAACAATTGGCAGATATTGGCATCACAATTATTATCTGGCGAGAAATTACTCCAGACCAAATTGCTCCTCTATTTCTCAAATATTTTCTCACCTCTTTTACTAATAACAATTCTATCTATACTTCCATGCAGCAAGCTAGACAAAAATTACAATAATTACACCCAGAAATTGAACAAAAATTACCAGGAGTAACTCAATTACCAATCATAGTTCATAATGGCAAAATTACACCTCCAACTTGGAGTCAACTGCGAGGCAAAACTGGAGGGAGAATAGGTGGTGCTGACTGGAATTTAGAAAATTTATTAACTCGTCAAGCATTGCGTAACCGGAAAAATTTATTAGAGGCAGTCAAACATGAAGTAGTGGCACGTTTAAGTCAGTCTTTACATAATCAAATGGAGGCATTAATAAATGTGCCGAAAAAAATGGAAGTTGAGAAAGTAAAACGTATTTGGGATGTGAATGTGAAAATAGGCGATCGCCCGATTCTGAAATTATCTCCTGATGCAGATATTATTGATGTGTTTGATGAGCCGATGGTGGCAGGTAGGTTGTTGATATTGGGTGCGCCTGGCTCTGGGAAAACAACGACTCTGTTGGAGTTGGGGCAAGAGTTGGTTATTAGAGCAGAGATGGATGTGGAGTTGGGAATACCTGTGTTTTTGAATTTGTCTTCTTGGAGGGATGACAAACAGTCTATGGAGGAATGGTTGGTGGAGGAGTTGCGGTGGAAGTATGGGGTGAGTCGGGATATTGGTAGGAGTTTGGTGCGGGGTAAGCAGTTGTTGCCGATGTTGGATGGTTTGGATGAGTTGGAGTCGTCACGACAGTGTTTGTGTGTGGAGGCGATAAATAAGTTTTTGTTGGGGGAATGTCGCCCTCAGTTTTTGGTGGTGCGTAGTCGTTTGGAGGAATATGAGTCTGTTGGGGGTGGGTTGTGTTTGAATGGGGCGGTGTGTTTGTTGCCTTTGAGTGATGTTCAGGTGGAGGGTTATTTGTTGGGGTTTGGTAAGTATGAGTTGTGGGAGTTGGTGAGGGGTGATGGGGAGTTGTTGGAGTTTGTGAGGGTGCCGTTGTTTTTGAGTATGGTTATTGTGGCGGAGGTTTCTTTGGGGAGGTGGCGTGAGTTAAGGGGGGATGAGCGGTTGGATTATTTGTTGGATGCTTATGTGGTAAGGATGTTGGAGCGCAGGGTTGATAGTCGGTTTTATGGGGAGAAAAAGGTGCCTAGTAATGAAAAGACGTTGGAGTGGTTGGGGTGGTTGGCGTATCAGTTGGAGAAGCATTCTAAGATTGAGTTTTTGATTGAGAGGTTGGAGCGTAGTTGGTTGGATAGTGTGAGGGGTAGAATCATTTACAAAGTGATTGCGAGTTTATCTTATTCTATTTTAATGGGAGTTTATCTTAGTATGCTTTCCGATAATAACGAGAATTTTTTTGAAAATATTAATATTATTGGGATAGCATTTTACTTTATTATAGTGTTTTTGTTGGATAATGAAGGCAAAAATATATGGCAAATCAATCCAAAACTAGAGGTGATAAAATTTTCTTGGAAAAGTTTTCCAGAGTCTTTCAAAGAAAAGTTTTTAAGCTGGTTAAATAATTACAGCATCTTGAGTGATAAAACAGCAAGAACTTTCTTCATTATTATTCAGGGATTCGTTATATTTTTTTCAGTCTTCTTTTTTAGATATCTCAAATTATATGGCGTTTTATTGTATAATATAGTTCCTATAGCATTGTCCATTTTTTTCCCTTTGATTGTAATTATTTTTATGGCTTTACCGCAAATTTTTCAAGGGGAAGAATTGAAAGACACAAAAAATCCCAATGAAGGAACCTGGAGAATTTTATTAAATGGAATATTTTTGACAGTAATGGTACTTCCAATCTCAGCAATTTTAGTTCTATTTTCAAAATCAATTCAATCTGAATTAGTTAGTGAAATAGTATTGTTTCTTGCGATAATTTTACCATGTCTAACATTATTGATTTTTGCAGATTCTGCTATCGGACATTTAATAGTTCGTCTTTCTCTTTTCCTCACAAAAAAAGCACCCTGGAATTACGCCCGCTTCCTCAACTATGCCACCGAAAAAATTTTACTTCAGCGAGTTGGAGGAGGTTATCAATTTATTCATAGATTACTCCAGGAACCTTTGGCATGGTGGTACTCTAATCAGGAAAAATAGCACTTTGTAGGTTGGGTTGTTTCGCTAACGCGACATGTAACGCGTTAGCGTTGCGAAGCTTTGTAAAGGATGGAGTTAATCTAACTGGCAGTAGAAGAGGTTTCCGAGGGCAAGATCCTTAAGGTTCCCGTGGGGAAAGAACAAGACTAACTTCTGGTTTTGTCATAGTTATTGATAAATTTTTTTATTAGGGAGCGGAGAGAACTTATGACTTCTAATATCATCAGGACTTACGCAAGGAAACTATATATAGTGTTAAGCTTCAAGACTTTCTCTGTATTGGCGCTCCTTACTTAGTTCCTCTTGGCGATATAGCTGCCGCTAGGCTCCGCCAACGCCTGAACAACAAAATTATCATAACTTATGCCAAAACACTCTAGTTATTATAGAATAATATTATTGTTAATTTAAGCTAAAAATATGAACTTTAACTATATTGTATCTAGTCAATATTTACTGAATTATCAGACAAATTATACTATTACAAATTTAGCCAATCACCTAGAAAATGTTAGCCATGACACAATCAATCGCTATTTAAAAATCGAAAGTTTTGATGCTCAAGATTTATGGAAAAATGTTCAAGGAGAAATTGTAACTAACCCAGAAGGTTATTTAATCTTTGATGATACAGTTCTCAACAAGGAACATGGCAATAAAATTGAGTTGGTTCGGCGACAGAGAGCGCGGTAATGAGCATAAAGTAATTTGTGGTATAGGGGTAGTAAATTGTATATATTTCAATCCAAAAGTTGAGAAATTTTGGATAATAAATTATCAATTTTATGAGCCAGATAGTGACAAAAAAACTAAGATATATAAT
>NZ_LGSU01001002.1 GCF_002260545.1 Hydrocoleum sp. CS-953
ACCGGGTATTACAATTCTGGTGCGTTATGACGGATTGTTAAATACCTGATAATACCGAGTAATTAATGCCGTCTAACACACCCTACCAGCTACTTAACTGCTGACTTCTGACTTCAAACTTCTGACTTCTATTTCAACTCCTCTAATACCTCCTCAGTAATCGGATTTTTACCCTTTTTCAAAGTCTCTATCCAACCTTCAACTTTTACCTTTTCCTCCCGATCTTCCCTCCAATCTACATATACTTGAAAATCCTCAATGGCTCCCGGATAATCCCCAGTTAATGCCCTCGCCACACCTCGATAACTCCGAATTTCATAATCATAAGGACTTAACTCTACTGCTTTTTCACAGGCAAACATGACATCTTGAGCCTGATTATTTAAGCTGCCAAACTGACATAATACTTCCCAATTATCAGCAGATATTTCTACATTTGAATCTAATTTTTGTGCTTCATCATAAAGACTAATTGCCTCTTCTATTTTCCCCTGTTTTGCTAATTTTTTACCCTTTTCTACTTTGCCAGAAGCAGCAAATTTGTTCGCCACAACTTCTGGGTCTTTTTCTATAGTTTCTGTATCAGGGTCGAGGTCAATTTCTGGTGATAATTCTTGCGCTTCTTTAAAGATAGAAATTGCCTCATTTATTTTTTCGGCTGTTGCTTCTGTTTTTCCCTTTTCTACTTTGCCAGTAGCAACAAACTTTTGCGCGACAACTTGGGGGTCTGTTTCTATAGTTTCTGTATCAGGATCGAGGTCAATTTCTGCATCTAATTCTTGGGTATGTTTCCAGATAGAAATTGCCTTTTTGATTTTCTGTTTTTTTCCTGTTTTGGCGAGATTTTTAGCTTCTGCAATTAAACTACGATGAACCGGAAGTTCATCGCAAGTTTTCTCATATTTATCCAACCCACTATTCATATACTGCTGCCACTCCTCTGCTGTTAAATTCCGACCAAGACGGCGACAAGCTTCTGCAATTAAATCTTTTGACATTACTTGATGGAGGTAGGCGGTATTGTCACTACTTGCTATAGCAATGGTTTTGCTGTCAGGGCTAAAAGCTACTGCCCATACTATGTCTTGGTGGAGTAGGGTAGCTAATTCTTTGCCAGTGTCTGCATCCCAGAGGCGGGCGGTTTTGTCATTACTTGCAGTAGCAATAGTTTTGCCGTCGGGACTAAAGGCTACTGCAAATACCCAGTCCTGCTGAAGTAGGGTAGCTACTTCTTTGCCAGTGTCTGCATCCCAGAAGCGGGCGGTTTTGTCAAGACTTGCAGTAGCAATGGTTTTGCCGTCAGGACTAAAGGCTACTGCATTTACTCTATCCTGGTGGAGTAGGGTGGCGACTTCTTTGCCAGTGTCTCCATCCCAGAGGCGGGCGGTTTTGTCAGCACTTGCAGTAGCAATAGTTTTGCCGTCGGAGCTAAAGGCTACTGCCAATACTATGTCCTGATGGAGTAGGGTCGCGACTTGTTGGCCAGTTTTAGTATCCCAGAGGCGGGCGGTTTTGTCTTCATTTGCAGTAACAATGGTCTTGCCGTCAGGACTAAAGGCTACTGCATTTACTCTATCCTGGTGGAGTAGGGTAGCTAATTCTTTGCCAGTGTCTGCATCCCAGAGGCGGGCGGTTTTGTCAGCACTTGCAGTAGCAATGGTCTTGCCGTCAGGACTAAAGGCTACTGCTAATACTATATCCTGGTGGACTAGGGTAGCGATGTCTTTGCCAGTTTTAACATCCCAGAGGCGGGCAGTTTTGTCAGAACTAACAGTAACAATGGTTTTACCGTCAGGACTAAAGGCTACTGCCCATACTATGTCCTGATGGAGTAGGGTAGTGACTTGTTTGGTGGTGTTAGCATCCCAGAGGCGGGCAGTTTTATCAGAACTAGCAGTAGCAATGGTTTTACCGTCGGAGCTAAAGGTTACCGCCCATACTATGTCCTGGTGGTTGAGGGTGGCGATGTCTTTGCCAGTTTTAGCATCCCAGAGGCGGGCAGTTTTGTCATAACTAGCAGTAGCAATGGTTTTACCGTCGGGACTAAAGGCTACTCCCAATACCCAGTCCTGGTGGAGTAGGGTGGCGATGTCTTTGCCAGTTTTAGCATCCCAGAGGCGGGCAGTTTTGTCACGACTAGCAGTAGCAATGGTTTTACCGTCAGGGCTAAAGACTACTGCTCTTACTGTGTCCTGGTGGAGTAGGGTGGCTAATTCTTTGCCAGTTTTAGCATCCCAGAGGCGGGCGGTATTGTCATAACTAGCAGTAGCAATGGTTTTGCCGTCGGAGCTCAAGGCTACTCCCAATACTGTGTCCTGGTGGAGTAGGGTGGCGATGTCTTTGCCAGTTTTAGCATCCCAGAGGCGGGTGGTTTTGTCAGAGCTAGCAGTAGCAATGGTTTTACCGTCGGAGCTAAAGGTTACTGCCCATACTATGTCCTGATGGAGTAGGGTGGCTAATTCTTTGCCAGTTTTAGCATCCCAGAGGCGGNGGAGCTAAAGGTTACTGCCCATACTATGTCCTGATGGAGTAGGGTGGCTAATTCTTTGCCAGTTTTAGCATCCCAGAGGCGGGCGGTATTGTCAGAGCTAGCAGTAGCAATGGTTTTACCGTCGGGACTAAAGGCTACTGCTCTTACTGTGTCCTGATGTAGTAGGGTGGCTAATTCTTTGCCAGTTTTAGCATCCCAGAGGCGGGCGGTATTGTCAGAGCTAGCAGTAGCAATGGTTTTGCCGTCGGAGCTCAAGGCTACTGCTTTTACATCTGCCTGGTGGAGTAGGGTATGCAGATGATCTGGTAGTTGAGTTAGCCCTTTGCGGATAGCTCCATCGGCTGCATTTTTGGGGATATCTAGAAACTGACCGTCTAAGAATTTCCTGACAGCTTTTCTCCACCATACCTGCTGATTTTTTTGCAGCTCTTGGACTTTATATATTGACTGGAGTCCTAATAAAGTACCTCGATCGTACAAATTCCAGCTAGCAATGCCGACTTCTGCTTCTGCTGCCATCTGACGAGCTGAGAAGATTTCACTATTATTTTTAGCTATCTTTTGCTGAACCAAACCATAGACAAATAACCCAGTCATCAACAACGAAAAAATACCCAAAATTTGATTCCTTCTTTGAGCTAATTTCCTGGCTTTTTGCTCCTGTTTAAACTCCCTTTTTTTCCGTTCTTCCTCTCCCACTTCTAAGCGGTTTTGCAAATCCTGACTGGCTCTAACAAACTCATAACCTACCCCATCCAATAAANCCAAAATTTGATTCCTTCTTTGAGCTAATTTCCTGGCTTTTTGCTCCTGTTTAAACTCCCTTTTTTTCCGTTCTTCCTCTCCCACTTCTAAGCGGTTTTGCAAATCCTGACTGGCTCTAACAAACTCATAACCTACCCCATCCAATAAAGCCATATCCCCATACTTTTCTACATATTCTTCTGCTTTTATTAACTGCCCTTCTCGCCATAACCAATCATCTTTTTTATTGTGTTTTTTCCACTCAGCAGCATCTGCTTCGATCTTCCTTTCTAATGGCAAAGCTTCTTGATATTCTTCTACCCAATTTCTCAGCTTTTTCCAACTTCTGATTAAATCTTCGTGAATAATATCTAATAATGTTCCTCCCTCTGACTTATCTATAGTAATTAACCGATTATTTTGGTCAGCTAATTTATCACTTACCTCTAACAACAGCTCTAAACTATGTTGTTCATTAGGCAAATCTTCTAATATGACTCTTCTCCGAGTATCTGTTATTTTTCCTGAATCAACTGACTGTTCTCCAGGCTGTACTAATTCTAGAAATATTCTCTTGGCAACTAACTTTTCCTCTTGAGTTAGACTCTCAAAAACTTCATCAGCTCGCTTTGTTAAGGTTCCCTTAATTCCACCTAACTTTGTATAAGTTGCTAGAGTTAAATATTTACTTTTTTCTTCTCCTTGAGTCGCATCTTNTATCTGTTATTTTTCCTGAATCAACTGACTGTTCTCCAGGCTGTACTAATTCTAGAAATATTCTCTTGGCAACTAACTTTTCCTCTTGAGTTAGACTCTCAAAAACTTCATCAGCTCGCTTTGTTAAGGTTCCCTTAATTCCACCTAACTTTGTATAAGTTGCTAGAGTTAAATATTTACTTTTTTCTTCTCCTTGAGTCGCATCTTTCCACAATACATCTAGAGTATATTGTAGGAGAGGCAAACTACCAGGATTTCGCAAAAAGTCTTCGGTCATTTGAGCAACTAATCCTGGTTCTACTCCCATCCCTACTAATTCGGCTGGCTTTTTTATTGCCTCTTCTATTTCTTCTTTTTCCAGAGGCGTTACTAAGAATTGATGTTCTTTTATTTGAGTAGCTAATCCTGGATATTTTGAACATTGGTCGAGAAAATCTGCCCGCATTCCTAAGATTAAGCAAAGTTTGTTTTGAATCGTTTCATGTTTGAGAGCTTCTAAAAAACAATCAAAAAATTCAAGTCTTTTTTCGTGAGTTTCACAGAGGGTAAAAGATTCTTCAAATTGGTCGATTACCATGATGACTCTTTCTGCTTCTGCTGACTGAATAAAGTCGATTAATTTTTCTGTTAAATTATCTGTTTTTTCTGATTCTATATTTTCTATGNGGGTAAAAGATTCTTCAAATTGGTCGATTACCATGATGACTCTTTCTGCTTCTGCTGACTGAATAAAGTCGATTAATTTTTCTGTTAAATTATCTGTTTTTTCTGATTCTATATTTTCTATGTTAATGGCTTTTTGCAATTTTTTCAGAGGAGTTATAGTAGGTGTAAAAGGATTTATATATTGCCATCTATCGCTCCCGGATATTTTCTGCCCCCGCTTGAGTTGATATAATAAACCTGCTCTTAATAAGGATGATTTTCCACTGCCAGAAGCACCCAAAACTGCCACAAAATTATTGGTTCTTACTTCGTCTATTAATTCATCTGTTAACCGAGTTCTACCATGAAAAAATACTGCATCTTCTTCTTTTTCTGTGAAATAAGATAAAGCACGATAAGGAGGAGTATTTTGCCAACGTTCGTCTACAGGTTGAGTCGGACTATTAGTTGTTAAAATAATTGCATTTCCTGAATTATGAAATACAGGTGCTTGAGCAGTATCAAGCATATTTTTTTTAATAGAATCTGCCAAAATATAGTTAGTTATCCAACCATCTACAGAATTTTCTGGATTTAAACCTTTAAGTAATCTAGCAGTAAAAACACCTTGTTCTCCATCTATTTGTTCTACACTTGTTTCAAAGGAACGAGCAGCAGTAATAAAACAACGACTTACTTTTTTTCCNTGTTCTCCATCTATTTGTTCTACACTTGTTTCAAAGGAACGAGCAGCAGTAATAAAACAACGACTTACTTTTTTTCCTGTACCAGGGTCAGCTTCTTGAAAGTTTAAAAATTCTCCACTAAAACAACAGTCTAACCAAACTATTTGTGTTTGAACCGGACTATTTTTTAATAACTCTTTTAACCAATTTAAAGATATGCCATATTTCTCATTTTTAAGTTGAGCATCACTGGTGGCTAAAAATCCTTCTTGAATTCCTCCTGTTTCTTTCAAATAACCATGTCCGGCAAAGAATAATAAAGCCACATCTGGAACTTCATTTTTTGATGGAGGATTAAATAAATTAATAATTCTTTTTTCCAGGTCATTAATTTTGACAAGACCATTTGGAACAAATCTAGCTTGACCTTCTTGGTTGTAATTTTTAGGTAAACGTTGCACATGAAACTTGCCGTATTTTTCTAACATTTCGGCAATAGCTTCAGCATCTTTTACTGGTGCTTTAAGGTTTAAATCTCCTGGTTTCTTTTTTTTGAGAAATGGATAAGAATTAATTCCAACGACTAATGCTTCTCTATTCATAATTGTTGGTTATTTGCTAATAGTTGTGACTAATTATAACTGATAACGTAAGCATTCAGCCGTC
>NZ_LGSU01001003.1 GCF_002260545.1 Hydrocoleum sp. CS-953
AGACAAATCCCAGTATGAACAGTATATCTATAACCATTTTCTCCAATTGATAGACCTAGAGTCATCAGAAGAGATAATAGAAAGGTTTAGAATTTTATTTATTAATGGTTCTGGATATCCTGATAGAGAAGTAGCTAAAGCACTAGAAAGAATTATTGCATTATTGCAAGTTGAGGAAGAATTTAATTTTATCCTCAATCGCTGCTGTCATATAGTTATTAATAGAAAGCGACTCTACAACTATAAAAGAGATGTATTGCTAGACTTAATTAAACTATTTGATAGTATTAAGAATAAACCAATACAACGTTACTACGGTTCCCGCAGTAGTAAGAAACTGTTTGACCTAGTTCAGGCATTCACAACAAGTGAGCAGTACCTAACTTTAAAACGTTTTGCAGAATTAATAAACCAAGAAGCAAGAAGTTATAAAAATAGTCATAGTGCTTTAGCTCAACCTTTGAGAACTCTAATTCCACGTTATCCTTACTTATACCAACATTGTTTAATTACCTCAGACAATAGCTATGAACATCAGCAAGCTATTAAAAATATGCAACGACAAAAACAGAAAAAATTTGAAATAGACTTATCTCACTATGTAACTCATCAAATTAGACATGGAGTAATAAATACTTCCAAGTTGAGAGATTCAAAGTTTACAGAGTCTAGTTGGGAAAACACGAACAAAATTCAAAATCCTACTCTTTTAAGCCCTGGAGAATTATTATCAGCTATTAGACAATTTGTAGGTAAAGTTGAGAATGGCAAGAACTACCAAGATTATGCAAAAAGTTTCCTAACTCATGTCAGACAACCTCAATCATATGGTTGCTTTAAAGAAAGCTTCTATGAATACTTAAGTTCATCATTTGATTTCGACTCCAGGTATGTTAAGAACCAGTTTAAGAACAAACTATATCAGCAACTAAAAAATACCATACCTCACAATGATGATAAAAAATTTAACGACTTTTTACTAATGAGAACCTGTAATCAAATGTTAGGTTTTTTAGTTGTAGAAAGCATTCAAAAACCACAACACTTTTTATTTCTCAATCTGATGGCTAATATGGGACCAATAGCAACTACCAGTCTCCTCCTAAAAATAGTTTTGGTTTGCTATAGAGTCAAGCCATACCTAGAAAAGCGATTAGCAATACTATTTAACCATTATGAAGCATCTACAAGAGAAGCAGTGATATGGTTAGTAAAAGCATTAGAAAATATACAAGTTGCCTTGACTACCAACTTTGGCAGGATTGATTTATCTTTTATTAATTAAAAGGAAATAATAAATATTATCACAAGACAAAATTCAAAAAAGATACCTGAAGTAAAATTATTTGAAAAACTACATATTAAAGATTTGTGCCTCTCTTAAATTCTCAGTCCTAACTCCTATTCATTAATTGATAATTGATAATTGATAATGGATATTATCTGAAGGAAAACACTCACGGAATTGAATATAAGGAAATCTCCTAGCACTTTTTTTATCTCTGTCTGAATTACTTAATAATTGAAGTTTCACCCAACTATAGCATTAGTTTTTGTAATTGGTATTAAAGGGAACAGAAAATAAGTAAGCATTCAGCTATTAGCTCTAAGAACCTGTACTTAAGGACTGGGTTTAAATGAATATNGCTGTATTATTAAAAACAGTCCGAAAACAACTATAGCATTAGTTTTTGTAATTGGTATTAAAGGGAACAGAAAATAAGTAAGCATTCAGCTATTAGCTCTAAGAACCTGTACTTAAGGACTGGGTTTAAATGAATATAGACTTTGGAATTGACTTTTGTAGTAAGATTTTTAATTTCTTAATTAGATATTGCTTTTCATAAGTGATAAAAGCAATAGCTGTTTTGCTGCGCGACATGTTTGCGGAGCATTCCCTATACGAAAAAGCGTTGAGGCTAAGAGCCGAGATGAATGCGGAGCATTCCCTATACGAAGAAGCGCAACTCCTCCGCAGGAGGCAAGAGGCTAGCTGACCGCTGAATGCTTAGGAAAACAATAGAAATGTTATAATACTTAAAGATATTATATATAAAAAAAATATAAGGAGTTTGTGAATAGGCAAAAATTAATAACTAAAGGGAAATATCAAAAACTCTAATTCTCTACTATGGAGTTAAAGGTTATTCATTTATCCATTCCCGAATATCCTAGAACTCTCTACTTAATTAAGTTAATAATTCCCTCAATATTTAGGGTTTGCTGAAAAAGTATTTTTTAAGGATTAGGGGAAGGGAAATATCAAAAACTCTAATTCTCTACTATGGAGTTAAAGGTTATTTATTTATCCATTCCCGAATATCCTAGAACTCTCTACTTAATTAAGTTAATAATTCCCCCAATATTTAGGGTTTGCTGAAAAAGTATTTTTTAAGGATTAGGGGAGCGGAAGAGTAGGTAGGGACGTTGCATAAGGGCGTCCCTACGGGAGTAATTTTTTTTATCAACTATGCGCCCAAAATCCTGAGTTTTTGACCATAAATAGCTGAAAATTAGGTACTTTTTCCCGACCTAAAAATGCTAAAACTTCTATATGTAAATTCTTTAATATTTAATCAGCAAACCCTATTTAGTAATTAACTATTAGGTTTTTTATTTTTTTTCCCTGTCTTGGTTTTAAGGTAAGTTATCAATGAATCTAGATAAAGAACTAGACAAAACAATATCAAACTTTGCAGATATTCAAGCAGAACTTAACATTTGTAACGCTAAAGATGCTTTAAAAGATATCGTAAATAATCTGGATTTAACTCCAGAAGAAAGAGCAGGATTAGACTCAGAAATTTCTGGGTTAGAATCAATGTTGGAAAAGTTAGAAAAAGCTTCTGTTTATATTGCCGTATTTGGCATGGTAGGTCGAGGTAAATCTTCACTTCTCAATGCTTTATTAGGAGAAAAAGTATTTAAAACAGGTCCAATTCATGGTGTTACTAAAACTACACAAATTAGACAATGGGAATTAGGGAGAGAAAATTTAAGAGAAATAGAATCATCATCTACAAATTCTCTAACTTCCTACAGAATATCTCAAGTGGAACTGATTGATACTCCTGGTATAGATGAAGTAGATGGAGAAACTAGGGAATTGATGGCCCGACAAGTAGCAAAACAAGCAGATTTACTTCTATTTGCTGTAGCAGGAGATATTACCCAAGTAGAATATGAAGCTCTTTCTTACTTACGAGATGCTGGTAAACCAATTTTGCTGGTGTTTAACAAAATAGACCAATACCCAGAAGCAGATAGGTTAGCTATATATAATAAAATTCGTGATGAACGAGTTCGTGAATTACTCTCACCAAATGAAATAGTTATGGCCGCCGCTTCTCCACTGCTTGCTAAGGCTGTCCAACGTTCCGATGGTAGTCTTAAGGTAGAGATGGTACGAGGAGAACCTCAAGTAGAAGATTTAAAGCTGAAAATATTAGAAATTTTAGATAAAGAAGGTAAATCTTTAGTGGCGCTCAATAGTATGCTTTATGCTGATGATGTGAATGAGCAGTTAGTACGCCGGAAAATAGAAATTCGCTCCCAAAGTGCAGATCGGGTAATTTGGAAGGGAGTAATGACTAAGGCAATGGCGATCGCTCTCAACCCTGTAACTGTGGTAGATATTCTCAGTGGGGCAATAGTTGATGTAGCTATGATATTGACTTTATCCAAGTTATATGGTATCAGGATGAGTCAAACTGGAGCAGTAGATTTATTACAAAAGATAGCTATTAGTATGGGTGGTATAACTGCCAGTGAATTAGTGGCAAATCTAGGATTAAGTTCTCTGAAAGGATTATTGGGTTTAGCTGCACCTGTTACTGGGGGGTTATCTTTAGCACCCTATTTGTCTGTAGCAGTAACTCAAGCAGCAGTGGGAGGTTTATCATCTTATGGAATTGGACAAATAACTAAAACTTATCTTGCTAATGGTGCATCTTGGGGAGAAGAAGGTCCGAAAGCTGTAGTGAGTAATATTTTGGCATCTTTGGACGAAAATTCCATTATGGGTCGCATCAAAGATGAGTTAATTAATAAGTTGAAAATCAAAGATTTCAGGCAAAATCAGGACACTGAAAAGGGAAAAGGGAACAGGGAATAGAGAGTAAATTAGGATGTGTAATTAATTTTGTTTAGGAACTTAGTAGAGATTAACTAATAAAAAAGTCTAATTGACTGCTAGTAGGATAATTTATTAATTAATGAAGATTAGCAATTTTCAGTAAATTCATAATAGATGATTGGTCAACAAGAAGTATGATTATATTTATTCTGGGAATTTGATGTGACTTTCTACACAATTTTTTCTAAAAAGGGTTATTGATAGAAAAGGTATGTTTTAGTGTCAAAATTTTGCATAAGCTGAACCAGGCTTAGAAATATTAAGAATTTGACTGTGTTGTAACATAGACTAAAACTATTAGATTCCGAAACAGAACAAATGAACAATCAAGCTAACTCAATCACTCAAAACTCTAAGAACATCAGCAAAAATCAATCAAATATACAAGAAAGTCATGTAGGATTAGTGGAATTACAACTAGAGGACTTGGATAAAGTAGTTGGCGGTAAACTCCAGAGTGGAGACCTTTCTTAACAGTTACAAATTAAATCAAAATAATTCCTCATTCTATAAGGAGAGAAATATGAAGAAAACTAATTCCAAAACAAAACAACAAAGTACAAAGGTTAATAAAACTCAAAGCAATAAAACAGACAAAGACTGGGTAGAATTGCATGAACATGAGATGGAAGGTATTGCTGGAGGTACGACTGGATGGTTTAGTACAGGCGAGGAACTGGATTAAGTTGTTCTTCCTCATCAGCCATTTTCTAGTACGGGCGGAAATATAAGGCTCCTATCAACTAAGTGCAGCGAGTCAGATAAATTAAATGCTTTAAAACCTTTATTATCTGTTGATATATCAATAGAGTTGCCTATCAGATTAATTTTCACCTGATAGGCAATTTTATACTAATCTTCAATTGGTTCAATACTCAACGCATTTTTGGAAAATCTTTTATAACTGCTTTAAGCCATCGCTTTACTATCTAATTAAAAATCCTAACTCCTCGCTTCGTGATAGAGATTTTTAATCAGTTTCATTAAAAAGAATGTCGTAAAAAAGACATAAAAAACTCAAGATAAAAACAATCAGAAGTCATACAACAAACAGAATTGAATAATCACATTCAAAATACCCTTTTTCCCAGACATAAAAATCATCCTTGCGTCCATTGTCACTAACTATTTTCTCAGCCAACTATTATCAACCTCCCAATCTAAATAACGTAAATTTTCAGCTAAGGAAATCATTATAGTTATCAAGATAAATCAATTAATTAGTGCTTGCTGATTAAATATTAAAGCATTGACAGGTAAAGGTTTGAGAGGTTTTAGGTCTGGAAAAAGTACAAGGTTTTTGCTCCTTAGAGCTGCATAAAGTTAGGATTTTGGGTTGACTCATAGCTGAAAAATCAAGGGATAATTNCTTAGAGCTGCATAAAGTTAGGATTTTGGGTTGACTCATAGCTGAAAAATCAAGGGATAATTCTTCCTCCTGCCTCCTCGCTCATTCCTTACTACTCCTGTCTCCTGTCTCCTGTCTCCTGACTCCTACCCTCACCCATAAGACTTTTTCAGCAAACCCTAATTAAACAAGGAGCAAGAACAATAGTTTTCACAACTTCCCTATCTATTAAATCAAGTTTTTGGCAAGCTATATGATACCTCTAAATTCTCTGGCAACCCCGCAGAAGACCCTAGAATTCAGTCATTACAAAATATTTCTATTCCGGAATTAGTTAAAGTTTTAGAACAATATTCTTATGTAACTAAAATTCACGTTCAAAGTTTAAATTATGTTTGTAATGTTGTTAAACCAGGTAAATTAAAAGTATTACTCGATGAGATTTATTTTGAAGAAGCTGGTGATGGAAATC
>NZ_LGSU01001004.1 GCF_002260545.1 Hydrocoleum sp. CS-953
TCCACCAACCCTCCTTGACTACGCACAACATTAGAAACTTCTGAATACATATTTCCAACCATTCCATAATGTTGTGTAAATAACCCATGACATCCAACAATAACTAATAATTCCTGAGCGCGAGAAAAAGCAACATTTACCCGTTCTGGTTTCTTGGCAAATCCTACTTTTCCCTCCTGATTATTTCTCACCATACTGACAATAATCACCTGTCTTTCCATTCCTTGAAATCTGTCAACTGTTCCGGTTCTAATATGTAGGGATGGAAAATTTTCTGGATTAATTCTCGACTCTATTAGTCGCAACTGGGCATTATAAAATGTGATAATTCCTAATTCTTTCCTGGGCAAACCCTCGGCAATTTTAACAGACCAGGATTTTTCCATTTCAGTACATAATTTTTCAATCACATCAACTTCTTTTTCATTAAAAGGTGATGTTCCTTCTTTTTGTTCCATAAAACTTTCTAACTGTGGCATTTTTACCCACATAATATGTCGATTTTCTTGCAGAATTTTACCTCCTAAATTATGGGCGCGTTGTTGGTCTGGTTCGAGAAGACCGCATTGTAAACGATGCTGATAAAATTGATTAATTGCTCCCATAATATTGGGGTGCATTCGATATTGAATAGTTAACATCTGTTTGATTTTTTCTGTTGCTGTCTCGAAGTGAGTTTTAAAGAGTGACTCTTCTAAAAAGTCTAGTTCTTCTTTGGAAATTTTCATCTCTTCAGCAATTTCTTCGACAGTATTATCATTGAGCATTGGTGGTAATTGGCGATGGTCTCCTACTAATACTAATTTTTTGCCTTTTAATGCCGGAATTAATATTTCTGGGGGAGTACATTTACTAACTTCATCAATTATTACGACGTCGAAACTATTAAATTCTTCGGCAAAGTTCCGACTGGCAGCTTGGACGCAGGTAATACCAATAACATTGGCATTGTCGAGGTAAATTTTCCTCAGATCGTTACTATCTTTTTCTGAAGGTTTTTTGAGTTTTTCTATCCAGTCTTGGATAAATTTTTGGTTGCGGTTGAGGTTAGTTTCTTCTGTCTCTAATTCTTGTTGCCAGTTTTGCTGTTGAATTTTGATTTTATGTAAAAGTTCTATGGCAAATATTTCTGTTTCAGCAACAGTGGGTTTGAGATTTTCTGGAATTTTTGACCATGCTAATTTCCACCAATTTCTCTCTTCAATTAAGTTGGTTGGCACTGTTTGTTCTAATGCTGTTTTAATTTGATTAATTTCTGTTTGGCAAGATTGGAGTTTTTCCTGAAATTTATCGGCTTTTTCTTGGATGGTATTGAATTTTTCTTGGAGAANCCACCAATTTCTCTCTTCAATTAAGTTGGTTGGCACTGTTTGTTCTAATGCTGTTTTAATTTGATTAATTTCTGTTTGGCAAGATTGGAGTTTTTCCTGAAATTTATCGGCTTTTTCTTGGATGGTATTGAATTTTTCTTGGAGAATATTTTTAATTTCTGCAAGAACGGTAAAAGGTTGTAGTAAGGGAGCGATTTTCTCAAGTTGCTTGAGGTTATTTTCCCAAGAATTTACTTTTTCGACAAAATTGGATTTATCGTTTAATACTTCTAATGGTTGCTGTTCAAGATACTGTTTGACTAAATTACGAATTTCTGGAGTAACCTCTACTTGAGGATTTATCTCTTGTAATGCTTGGAGAAACTCTTGATATTTTTGCTCAAGCTTTTGATGGGAATCTTTTCCTTTTTTCTCGACTATCTCTAGTTCTTGTTTATAGTTTTCCAGTAATTGAATATTTGCCTCTGACTGTTCCTGATTTTTCTGGATTTGTTTGAGATTTTTTTGTTTGGAAGGGAGTAAAAATTCACGGGAATTATGGAGGATTTTATTGAAGATTTTATCTATGACTTCTGTGAAAGTTTTTGACAGATTAGCTGGTTCCCACGCCAAACTATATTTCTGCCGACTTTCCTGGAAAAATTGTTTAGTTTTTCTCACTAAATCTTGCCTTTCTTGTTGACCAAGTTGCGGATATATCGCAAATGCTTTAGTAAATTCTTGCCAGTTTTGATAATCTATTTCTGACAAAACTATGGGTGGTTTACTGAGAGTAATCTGCAAAAATTCATCAAAACGATATTCTTTACCTTGAATATTTTTAAAACCACGACTTGACTCTGCATTTAATGCTTTTTCTAATCTTTCCCAATCTGGCAAATTATTAATAGGTTGAGCATAGTCTGGCAAAAGTTCTAATTTTCTCATACTAGCAAGTTTCATCAGACTTTCTGGTAATTCAATTAAATCTAATTGGAAACCTTCACCAGTTTCCCAACATTTTTTCAATTCCTCAAATATCCGCTCTTTACCAATTTTTTTTATCCAAATACCTACTTCGCCAACAACTAAATCTATTTGACTTTTTTGCGTTTCTAATTCTTCTAGCTTTTTTTGTAGATTTTCCGAAACTACCTGTTGTTGCTGAATATCTTTATTTAGCTGCTCAAACTGACTATGACTCTGTTGATAAATCTGTAATAATTTCTCACTTTCCGACATTGCCAAAACTGCCTTTTTTGCCACACCTAAACCATTCTGAAATTCTGGCAACGAAACAACTAAATTTTCCTGAAACCAAGCTGCTAAACCAAAAGCTCCCAATACTGGAATTTCCCAACCAATATCTCTAGCAATATTCCGACCTAAACGCACATTCTCTACCAAATCTTTGACAGACTTTTCCTCCTGACAATAAGGTTGTAAACGAGGTAAAAAATTTCTAATCTCCTCATCTTCCCAATTAACATTAGGTGCAGAATTTAATAAATTCTCCAATCCCAATACCAAAAAATCTAATTCCTTTCTGTCAGTTTCAACTTGCAAAACTTCTCTTTCTAATTCTTTCCGACTTGCCTCCAAAATGTTGTGGCGATCGCTCAACTCCTGCTGTTCACTTACCCATTTTTTCTCCAACTCCAAATAATCATTAAACCTCTCAGACTCTATCAATAAATTCCGTAAAACTTCCACCCGTTGCAGTCGCTCCCGCAAATCTTTTTCGCAGTCATTAGCAGTATTTTTTAACCAAGTATCAATCACCCGCTCCTCCAAAAATGGCTCCCCCTCTTCCTGCACTTTCTCCGCTTTTCCCTTACGCACAGCACGAATAACCGGATTATGCACCAACCTACTCAAAGCATTATCAACCGCCAAATTTGCCTGAGACGCAATCAAAGTCCGCCCCCCGCGCAAAGCAACCTGATAACAAATTTCCGCAATAACAGTAGTTTTCCCAGTACCAGGGGGACCTTGAATTAAAGCCAAATCTGGAACTGCCAAAACCCTTTCCACAGCAGCAAGTTGATTAGTATTGGCAGCAGGTAATAATAAATCTTGAGGTTGCAGTTTGACCGTCTTTTTCGGAACTCGCGCACAGGTAGCATCAAAGAAAAATTCCCCCAAATATGGATTCTGACAGCGACCATTTTGTAAATCTTCTAGCGCTCTGCGTTTCCGTTGCACCTGCGCAATATCCCCAAAAGCGACAAAAAATAGAAACCCTTTAGATGGTATTTTATAACTCCCACGAGAAATACTTTCCAAAATTTCACTATCCAACATTATCCGCACCTGACTCTTTTCCCAGTCAATAGTAGCGATCGCTCCCAACTTTTCCCCATCTCTACCATCCCTACCTGCTGGAGAAATATTAAAAAGCTGAATATCTTGATTTTTTGCCTCGAAAAGTCGCCGTCGAAACTCAAGATCGTCGATAGCACTTTCCGGTGTACCATCAATAGTTGCCGAAGAAATATCAATTTCAAAAGTCACCTTTCTCCTTGCACTACCATAGTTGTGACCGAGAAACTCTACACAAAATTGACGTTTTTCTGCCAGACGTTGCTCTATTTCTACAAAAGTCGTCCAAATAGGAAGTTGGTCTTGTGTAGGTAGGCGATCGCCAAAGAAAGGCATTTTCTGGATAGACCGCACTGCTCCCAACGAAATCTTCCGTCGGAACTGATGTTGTGGCAATAAACGAATTTGCAACGCCAGACTAAACTCATCCTCTTCTGCTGTTTGAGAAATAAACTGCACCGATAATATTTTGAACACCCTGTCGCCATCAATATTAACTGCTCCCCTAAGTTTCAAAGTTTTTTCCCACTCTTTATCCTCCCTATCAGTCGCCATAGTCAGTTCCCAAATTTCTTCCCCCTCTTCCTTTCCCGGTGCTTGACGACGCACATAATATAAATGAGAATCTGACTCCAATATTTCAGACATCAATGATTCTGCTTTAGCGCGACGTTTAGGAAATTCTGGATATTTCTTCATAGCAGTTTCACCCAACTGAGCGCGAACAAACCTATCCACCGCACTACCAACAAACCGATAACCCCAATCTTGAGAAGTCAAAACTTTAGCAGGCAAAACTTTTGTTTCCGCTACCAATACTGGAGTTGTTGGAAGTGGGGAAATAATTTTAGCAGCAACCTCTAACTCCCGTCTACCATCTTCTGAGAATAGGGAAATTAAACCAGATAAATTTGTACCAGTAGGAATATCCGCAGTATTCAGCACAACCTCTAAATTTTGTCGCCCCGGTGAGAGATAACTAGAGCGCACCTGCAACCATTTTAAATTACATAAAACCTCACAAACCGCACCCAGTTGTAACTCCCATCCCCGTTCCACCTGTCGATTTATTTCTACTTCCCCAAAATCAAGAATTGTCGGAATATCCCAACTTGCTCCCTCCCACTCCACATTTTCGGCAACACCATTTAATTTCACCTGACTCAAAATGGGATTAGTATTAGGTTCGGCAAATATGGCAACTTCCCCTTTTTCACCTCCGACTGTTCGCTCCACTGTTAAATTTTCCAGTCGTACTTCCGGAACTGTTATTGTTAATGGAGGTTCGGTGGCAGCAAAAATCACAGTATCGGTGCCGCTACCACGAATAGTAATTGATTTATCAATAGTAAAAGGTGCTTTGTAATCTCCTGGTTGTAGATTAAGTTCATCTCCATCTTTTACCATTTCGAGTAATTGGGGAAAGTTCGATGGGTCGGTTTGAAATATTGCCATTATTAGTTATCAATTATCAATTATCAGTTATCAGCTT
This sequence comes from Hydrocoleum sp. CS-953, assembly GCF_002260545.1. GTDB lineage: Bacteria > Cyanobacteriota > Cyanobacteriia > Cyanobacteriales > Microcoleaceae > Trichodesmium. Next base: position 5,125 of record NZ_LGSU01001004.1, read on the forward strand.
TTTCAGTTATCAGTTATCAGTACCTGCTAATGAATTAACTAATGAACTAAGTATTATATCAGGAAATGATATTTTTATCTGCCAAAGTTACTAATTATTTTAAGATTATAAACTGAAATGCAGAATTTGGGTTCAAATATTTTTAACTATTAATCCTCAAAAAAGACTAAATTATGGCAAACTAAAATTTTGGAAAAAAANAAGTATTATATCAGGAAATGATATTTTTATCTGCCAAAGTTACTAATTATTTTAAGATTATAAACTGAAATGCAGAATTTGGGTTCAAATATTTTTAACTATTAATCCTCAAAAAAGACTAAAATTATGGCAAACTAAAATTGTGGCAAAAAATATCGATCATTTAGTAGCATTGTATCAGTTTCATAGAGTAGAAAATTTGTATGAAAGATAAAATTATCAAGACACAAAAATTTCAAAGGAACTTCAGCTTAGTTGAAACTAGCAGACTTTCTAGAGTTCAAGAATTTAGAATGAGCGAATTTAGAATGAGCGAATTACCTCTCCTTGAAAACGGATAGGATTGACAAACAGGAAAATTTTTATTTATTATCCCCTATCCAAGGTCCGGCTTTAAACCAGAATATTTCGGTAAAAAGCCTATTGAAAGTAGTTACTCTGGCTGTATAGTTTATTTAGATTTAATGGCAAGACAAAACTATTGGAAAAGTTTCAAGTATTGGGAAATTAAAGTTGATGAATTAAATCTTGAGTTGAGGTATCAAGATGTTCATTAATTGATAATTGATAATGGATAATTGATAATTACAAGAAGGTTAAAACCGCACGGGAATTGAAGATTGGGAAATATC
>NZ_LGSU01001005.1 GCF_002260545.1 Hydrocoleum sp. CS-953
AAGATAAGGAAATCACAATTTCTTTATTAATTAATTATCAATTATCCATTTGTAAGTCCTATTTTTATCTTTTGAATTAAATATTCAGTGCTTTTTGTTTGCTCCAATTAATCCAGTCTGCGTGTCTCAATAATCTAACTTGACTACCATTTTTGCCAATACCAGAAAATTCCCTTTTGTTTTCCCCTATAGTTTGCCAATATTTTTGGCAAATCCAAAAATTATTTTTATTAGGGTGTCTTCTTTTTGCCCAACCCCAGAGTTTTTGGAATATTAAATTATCCAAATCCTGGAAGGTTTTCTTACTAACAAATGTTGAGTAATAATTTACCCAATTTTTAACAATAGAATTGAGTTTTCTGATTAAGGCAGCTTGTGGCGCAGACTTATGCTTATCTATCACCTCAGCCACTTGACAATAATGACTCCTAATACTCTCCGCACTTGGTTTAATTTTGGTTTGAAAACCTAGCTTACTTTGGTTTTTACTCACCTCATATTGTCTGATATTGAATCCCAAGAAATCAAATCCAGGTTCTTCTTCACCACATATATATAATGTGTGAGAAATTGTAATTTGACTTGGTTTTAATTCCCAACATAAGTCAGATAAAGATTCTCTAATTATATCTTGGCATTTTTGAACTACCTCAATATCTTCGTGAGCTACTACCAAGTTACCTCCATAACGAATCAAACCTAAACCTTGACACTTAATAAAAAGTGTTTCAGTGTAATGTTTGATTTGTTCTTCTATACCAAGGAAAGCTATATTTACCAGTAGTGGAGAAATAACTTCATCTGTTAAGAACAACTCTTTCCTATCTTTTAACCAAACTCGAATTTGTTTGCGTAAACTGGGATAGGTATCTAATTTTTTTAATAGTCGTTCATAGTCGAGACATTCAAAGCATTTAGTTATGTCAGCTTTAAGTAAATATTTAGGCTGAAACTTAACACAATTAACAATTGCTTCTATCGCATCTCCACATGATTCCCCTAGTCTAAACCCATAACAATAAGATTCAAACTTTGCTTCCCATTGGTTTTCTAGAGCTATCTTGACAAGTATTTGCCAGGCAAGGTCTTGAACAGTGCTTCTTATAGGTTTAACTTTGCTATTTAGTTTTAATCCTTNTATTTAGGCTGAAACTTAACACAATTAACAATTGCTTCTATCGCATCTCCACATGATTCCCCTAGTCTAAACCCATAACAATAAGATTCAAACTTTGCTTCCCATTGGTTTTCTAGAGCTATCTTGACAAGTATTTGCCAGGCAAGGTCTTGAACAGTGCTTCTTATAGGTTTAACTTTGCTATTTAGTTTTAATCCTTTAGCCAAGGCAAAACATTTTTCTGGAGACAATGATTTAACACCGCCAACTCCTACTGTTTTCTCACCCTGGTTACTTTGACTAACCCTACGCACTGCCAATAACCTGCCATACCAGGAATTTATCAAGGTTTTTTGGAGCTTACGAACTGCAATAACATCACCACGTTGAGAGGCTCTGTAGATTCTTTTCCGTAACTTGAAGACTCGACGCTCAACTTTTGACCAGTTAATTTCGCGCCATTCCTTCCATTCCCCCGTAGTCTTTAAACTCGTATTAGACATATATATTACTTACTCAAACTCTACATTCCAAATCACCGTGTGTCCGTCTGCATATCCCATTAAATTAATTAAGGGCCTTTGCTTCTGACACAATCCCTCCCAATCAAACATACGGTTAGCACCTACTTGAGCAGTTATCAGTTATCAGTTATCAGTTGACTACGGCTATTAATCCTTAAAAACTAAATAAGGGCGAGCATAGCTGAAAGCTGATTGCTGAGTGCTGACTAGCTAAATAATTCAAGAGTTTTTCATGGGTTACTTCGTTCCAAATGACCTTATTTATATACCTTTAGGATGATGCTTTACGCCGGGTTTACGGGAAGTGCTTGTTAGTCGAACCAAATCTCGCTAACTCCCTATCCTTTGCCTTTTGGCCCCAGTGTCACAGCTTATTTCACTGGTTGAACGTGACGACGCTTCACTCACATCTTCGCACTATAGCTATCCAATGGGTATTTTGCTCGATGGGAACCAACTTAAGCTGCTAGTTTTACCACCTTTTCACCCCGCTTTACGGATTGATGGCTAGTCGCTACCGTAGGGGTGATGCTGTCAACCCCGCACCTGGGCGGAAGGAATCTCACCTCCAAGGTCATTTAGTTATAAGGCTAATGGCCTTACTCTGCTCACATTTTGGCACTATAGCACTACGTTAATTAGTTAGGACATTTTTAACGAAGTCAGAAGTCAGAAGTTGTTTTTGTCAAGGAGATTTATGCCCTGCTCCAAAAACATTTCGCCTTAAAAGGCGGGGTTTTAAACCCAATTTTTTTGATAAATGCTCCTCCGAGCCTCAGAAATTAATTCTAAATTCTAAATTCTCAAATACTCTGTGTGAGGGTTAGGAATTACTTCTGAATTCTAAATTCTAAATTCTCAATTGCCTATAGTGCTATATGACCCTAACTTTTAGCAGAAACGAATCGCACTTTGGTTTCCTTCACGACGGACTCTAGATACAACCCAGTTGCGCCATACCCAATGGTCTCCACGGCTAGTAACTGCACTGGCGTTGATATCCATTAAATCTGCCAGCTCAGAGCTAGTAATCAGATAGCCTTTACTGGCCACTTCATCAGCTATGTGCAAGGTTTCAATTAAGTTGCGCAGTTGCCCAACTCTCTGCTCCCTGGGCAGATTTTCAAGTAATTCGTTGGTTGTGTCATTCATGGTAATTTTGAGATTATGTTGTCAGATACTACGGCTTATGATTCTATCGTTTTATCACAAATCTTGCTTAATGACTTTTGTATATTATGGGCTAACTCTGGTTGAGAATTGCCGTTAGAGGTGAAAGATTGTTTTATCCTCATACATTTTTTTCAGCTTAAGAGTGGTTTGGATAGAGTATAGAATNATACTACGGCTTATGATTCTATCGTTTTATCACAAATCTTGCTTAATGACTTTTGTATATTATGGGCTAACTCTGGTTGAGAATTGCCGTTAGAGGTGAAAGATTGTTTTATCCTCATACATTTTTTTCAGCTTAAGAGTGGTTTGGATAGAGTATAGAATTATGTCTATAAATGCAAGATGATTGTTCCTTCAAATTTATAAATATTGATGTGAGTGCTATAAATTTTTCTTTCTATAATATCCGGCAGAACTTTCTATTCCCGTAAGTATGTCCACATTTTGAAATCTATCCGATTTTGTAGATATTCTCTACAGGTGTTGATAGTAAAAGGATGCTTGCCGTTTATTTCTTAGTTTCGCTAACTACAGCTAAAATGTTTGATTTAGATGGGGACTACTCTCAACAACTTTGTTCAAAAAAGTATACTTACACTACAATTATCTGCAAAACTATTCATTAAGATATTTCAGCTATACCGCTCTAGCTACTAGATAGTAGTAAATTTAATATGACAATATTTTATAAAATTGATATAACCCACATTCCGCACGACAAAATGTAGTACACAAAGAGTGGGAAACTTGAGTAAGTATTTAGACTTATAGTATGAGGTAGGAGGCGATATAGCTGCCGCACTTGCTCCGCCAACGCAAATCAATAAAATGGTATCAATTGCCGGAACTCATCAATAGACAATTCAAAAATTGCCAAAGTCTCTCTATCACTTGACTACTCCCATCTTAAATAATGGCCAAGTGCTTTCATTTGACACTACTATTCAATTGTTAATTATTTTAGTGCTTTACCTGCTTTAGTCTCAAGTTTCTCAATTGAGCAGATAGTATCTTTGACAACTGGGAGGAAAAAACTTCAATAATTCTAAAGGTTCATAAGTGAGATTAGATATGCTCTTAACTCCAGAATTAATTAATAAATGAATTGACTGAAAACATTGAAATATCGAGGGTAAAGTCGGCCTATTAGTAGGACGACCCAATTGATTTTTTACAGTAGATTTAGTTCGGTTTAAAGTTTGGCGTAGTTGACGTTGACCTAAAGTATAAACTAATAAACATAGGCCCATAATTAATCCTAAAGCTTCGATTCGATGTGGAGATTTAAGGAAGACACTATCAGTTAAAATGATTAGGGTCTTCCTTAAATCTAAATCCTCTCTCAACGGATTGTTGTCCCTTGTATTTAGACAACATTTCTTCTGTAGTTAATTCAATTTTATCTAGGACATTTGTTGCTAATATAAATCTACCTGCCCGTTTTTTTTCTAGTGAGATTTTTGACTCTCTTAAGCCCACTTCAAATTGAACTGCATAAGGAAAACCTGTATCAGATTTTGACCCTACGGATTGAAAATTAATTTCTTTCAATTCGTGAGAGAAAAATTTTTTTAACAGCTTTCTGGTTGCTGTTTCTGCATCTGGTACACAAGCAAATTTTTCCGATTTTAAAGTGCGCAGTTTTTTGTCAACTTCAAATCGTTCTTTCTGGATTTTTTTCTCTAGGCTTTTCAAATCTGATTCTCGACGTAATTGACTTTCGACTACTAACCATCTCTGTGGAATACCTCCCTAGGTTTTTGATAGTTCTTGATATCTATATCCTTTAATCTGACTGGGATTTAAATTCGACTCANAAATTTTTCCGATTTTAAAGTGCGCAGTTTTTTGTCAACTTCAAATCGTTCTTTCTGGATTTTTTTCTCTAGGCTTTTCAAATCTGATTCTCGACGTAATTGACTTTCGACTACTAACCATCTCTGTGGAATACCTCCCTAGGTTTTTGATAGTTCTTGATATCTATATCCTTTAATCTGACTGGGATTTAAATTCGACTCATCTATTTCTTCAACTAACTTGTGAGCTGCTTTTATACGGACAGGAACTCGGCTTAACCATCTAATATTTGTTAATAACTGTAGGTTTTCGTATTGAGATCAAGCGCTATCTGCCACCATTAAACTGTCTAAATTTAACTGATTTTGGAAATCTTTCATGGCTTGCACAAATTGTTTTTGGTCAGATTCATTTCCCGAACCAATTCTCATCCACAATGGTACATCTCCATCATTCGTACAAATTAAATCCATCAGAAATTGTTTTAAGACTGTCAGTTATCTGATGAATATCCATAAGTAATTTTTATAGTTTTGGGTTCTAAATCTTCTTCAGATTCATCTTCATCTGTGTGATAATCTCCATGAACATGAAATGAAGTAGAGTCTAGGTGGACTGTATTTGTTTCTAGCTCATAAATTTTCACTGCTTCTAACACCACAGACATAAAAATATCATTTAATCCTCTGCCATACAGTTGATCTAATACCAGACCTAATTTATCATCATTAAAATACTCTGTTTTTACTCCTTTGCCAATTAAATGCTCTATAGCTTTTCCCTCAAAAAATTTACTCAATAAATATAGTGGAGATGAAACTAATCCTAACCCATTTAAAACCATTCCTTTGACTACTTGACCCCCTGTTATTTTTTCTGATAATTCTTCTCCTAATAGTTGATTTATTTTCTTTTCTATACCAATCTCATCAATAATTCCTGCTACTAATCCTAGATGGTCTATATTCCTAACTTCTATTGACATTTTCTCCTCTTTTTGATCTTCACTTCATATCTAGAATTACACTTTGAGCTTTTTTTTCAGATTTCTAAATACTTACTCAAGTTTCCCCCTCTTTGTGTACTACATTTTGTCGTGCGGAATGTGGGATATAACTTTGAATGAGTAAACCTGTAGACGATGGAGAGTAAAAACTAAGTAGGTAGGTCTAATTAAATCAGAACTTACGCAAATAAACTATATATAGTAGATATTGTGAATCAAAACTATAACGTCTTAGTATATGTAGTTTTCGGATTAATTTTAATGGCATATCTTGAACGTGACCACAGTTTGAGCAAGTCTTTGACGATGGGAAAAACCTATCAACTACTACTAACTCCGAACCGTAC
>NZ_LGSU01001006.1 GCF_002260545.1 Hydrocoleum sp. CS-953
ATATCATTCCTTAAATTAGTATTCAAATGAATATTAGTCCTAAGTATTCAGCTATAAAATACTGAAAACTGTTAACTGATAACTGAAAAATATGACTCCTTAAACTGAGTATGCAAATGAATATTAGTCGTTAGCTATCAGCTACCGAAAACTGAAACCTAATAACTGTGAACTGAAAAAAATGAATTATATTAATCGTCGTCAATTTATCCAGTATAGCTCCCTTGCTCTTGGCTCTGGCATATTAACAAGTTGTACTACTACTAATAAATCTACTTCACCTGTGAAAAATGGCAAAAATCTTGACAAAATTACTTATGGAACTAACTGGTATGCACAAGCCGAACATGGAGGTTTTTATCAAGCAATTGCCACAGGAATTTATGAAGATTATGGTTTAGACGTTACTATTAGAATGGGAAATGCTCAAGTAAATGGAACTCAACTATTAGTAGGAGGTGCAATAGACTTTTACATGGGATTTGGTATCGAGGCAATTAGTTCTGTAGAAGCAGGAATTCCTACTATTACAGTTGCAGCTATTTTCCAAAAAGATCCCCAAGTATTAATTGCTCATCCAGGAGTAGGAAATGACTCTTTAGGAAAACTAAAAGGCAAGCCGATTTTAGTATCATCTTTAGCTGAAAAAGGCTATTGGCAATTTCTCAAAACTAAGTTTGGTTATACAGATAACCAGAGACGTCCTTATAACTTTAATGTAGCTCCTTTTCTAGTAGATAAAAATGTAATTCAGCAAGGTTATCTAACATCTGAACCATTCACAATTCAACAAAAAGGAGGCTTTGAACCAGTAGTTATGTTATTAGCAGATGCTGGTTATGAACCTTATGCTACTACTATAGAAACTACAAAAGAAATGGTAGAAAAAAATCCAGATTTAGTGCAAAGATTTGTCGATGCTTCTATCAAAGGTTGGTATAGTTATTTAGAAAATCCCGAACCTGCCAATCAATTAATTAAAAAAGATAATCCAGAAATGACAGATGAATTATTAGCTTATAGTTTAGAAAAAATGAAAGAATATGGTATTGTTATTTCTGGAGATGCTATTACCAAAGGTATCGGTGCTATGACAGACGAACGCTGGAAATCATTCTTTGATAGTGTAGTAAAGGCAGGAGTAATTCAGCCAGATACTAACTATCAAGAAGCTTTTACTTTACAGTTTGTTAATAAAAATGTAAGTATTTAGCTATCAGCTATTGCCTTTGGTTACTGATAACTGAAAAGCTGTTTGTGTGGCATGAACCAATAAATGCTTAAGACACTTTCTTATATTTGTCCATCAAATATGTTTGTTTTTCTAGGTAAAATTTATGGCTATATCTCTGAAAAAAATTGAACAAGAAGCTCCAAAATTAATCGACCTGGTTAAAAAAGCAGATATCTCCCTAGTCAAAGCAAATTTGACAAATCATCAAGCAAAAGTTGGACTTTGCTTAGACATTTCTGGGTCAATGTTTTCCCTGTATTCATCAGGAAAAATTCAACGTTTAGCAGAAAAAGTTTTGGCTTTAGGATGTCGGTTTGATGATAATGGTTCCATTGACATTTTTCTGTTTGGACAAAATCCTCATCAGGTAGGAGAAATGACTTTAGTTAATTTCCAAAATTTTATTCCTGAAGTACAACAAAAGTATCCATTAGAAGGAGGAACTTATTATGGCAAGGTGATGAAAATGATTAGAAATTTCTATTTTCCTTCTGGAAATGGTGGTAGTAGAAATTCTCCTGTTGCTGCTGATGAACCTATTTATATAATGTTTGTCACTGATGGAGCAACTTCTGATAAACAAGAGACAGAAGAACAATTAAAATGGTCATCTTTTGAACCGATTTTTTGGCAGTTTATGGCTATTGGTAAGTCACACAAAGATGTTTCTGGAAAAGGATTTTTTGGTTGGTTAGAAAAAGCATTTTCTAGTGATTTTAGCTTTCTGGAAAAACTTGATGAAATGAGCGATCGCTACGTTGATAATGCAAATTTCTTCAGTCTAGAAGATCCAGAAAGTATTTCTGATGAAAAACTTTATGACTTGTTAATGACTGAATATCCTGGTTGGGTAAAGTTGGTTCGCGATCGACATTTACTTAAGTGAAAAATTCTATTTTAGAAGTAGTTTAACTGATACAGCGGATTTCATGTCAGTTTACAGGCAAGATGTCTGTGTTACAACTAAAAACTAATAACTCAAAAGAGGTAAATTATGTCTATTAATCTTGGTAAAGGTGAGAGAATAAATCTCTCCAAAGAATCTCCTAATTTAACCCAAGCTGGTATTGGGTTAGGATGGGATGTCAATACTACAGATACAGGTTCTGCATTTGACTTAGATGCTTCCGTATTTATGTTAGGAACTAATGGCAAAATTCCTACAGAAAAATACTTTGTTTTCTACAATAACTTAACATCACCAGATGCTTCAGTTAAACATTCAGGAGATAGTAGAACAGGAGAAGGTTCAGGAGACGATGAAGTAATAGAAATAGATTTAACAAAAGTAGACCAAACTATTCAAGAAATACTATTTGTAGTAACTATCCATGAAGCAGATGCCAGAAGACAAAACTTTGGACAAGTCAGAAATTCTTTTATTAGAATCTACGATATTACCACAGAACAAGAAGTAGCTAAATATGAATTAGAAGAAGATTTTTCTAGAGAAACAGCTCTGGAATTTGGCAGACTTTATCGCAAAGATAATGATTGGAGATTCCAAGCTGTCGGACAAGGTTATAATTCTGGTTTACAAGGATTTGTTGATAAGTATGCGTCTTAGCCTAAATTGTAGAGAAAATTAGGTAATAGTAGCTCATAAGTTTTTCTTAAGTCTGGACTAGATAGTTTTGGTTAGTGTAAAGTTGAAGTCTAATTTGTACCTAAAAAAATCTAATTTTAATGGGGGTAAATTGTGCCAGATTATCTTATCTTGTCAGAAAATACCAATGTCAGAACAATATGGAACACCTTAAGATATGTACAATTTCAGCCAAATAGGCCGTCAATATGCTAGACTTCGGCAACATCTGCCTCTAAATTTAAGAATACTCTATACTCTAGAAGCCAAATAGTAATTTAACTATATGCCACAAGTTAGCTCAACGTAATGTGAGTTTAATCACAGCCTGACAAATTTTGTCCTTCAAAATTATCCGGCTGGTTTAGTATATCAAGATAGAACGATTAAGTCAATTTTTTCTGATGGAAAAGTGAACAACTTTTTCATAATTAACTTATGGAAAGAAGCAAAAAATATCCAAAAAGTGGATTTTGAGATAGAACTACCAGAAATTGAAAGAATTCGCAATTTACCCATCCATGAAGAATACTTTTGGTTTAAGGAAAATGGAACAAAACGCAAACTGTGGTTACACGACTATATTGAGATATACCAAGTTCCTTATCTCTATGAGCATCTGATGGAAAAGCTCGAATGTAAATCCCATAGTATCCTGGGTTCTTTATTAGTTGAAAATTTTACCCAAGCAGATGGCAAAGCTGAAGATATGGTAGTCCTAGATATCGGTGCAGGAACTGGTTGGGTTGATAAAACTCTAGCCGACTTAGGGGTGAAATCAATTGTGGGAATTGATATTGTTCCTCAAGCAGCACAAGCAGCTCAAAGGCAGTATCCAGGGGTTTATGAGAACTACTATGTTGAGGACTTGACCAACTTAACGGAAATAACTAAGCAAGCATTAAATGGTCGAGGGTTTAACTGCCTGATTTGTTGTTCAGCTCTTAGTCAAGGCCATGTTCCGGCTGATGCTTTAAGGGTAGTCTATAATCAGGTTGCCCCTAATGGGTTTATTGCCTTCAATGTAACTCAGTAACTCAGTATCTCTCGGAAGATAACACTGAGAATGGGTTTCGACAGCAGCACTCTTGGGTAGAAGATCAAGCCGTTTTTGAGGTTATGCAAATGCACCCCTACCGACACCGATTTTATACAGTTGGAACAGAACAAGAAAGTATTCCACTGATTTGTGGTTCAGCTCTCAGTCAGGGAGTTTGGGGAGATAGGAATATGGGGGCTTAGATTCTACTTTTTTCCCCTATTTCATTTCTCAATCTCCTGACTTCTGACTCCTGACTCAAGAGCCAAAAACCCTCACCTTTGCAGAGATACCAAATGGGTTCTATATCAAATCTGCTTAATTCGGAATAAAAAAAATTTTATCTGCTACCGGATTTGATATTAATACATAATTCCTCTTCCTTTTTCATTAAACTCTTTAAAAGTTTGCTCCGATAAACTATGAGTAGTCATTGCCTGCAAAACAGAAAATGGTAATGTCAGATGATTAGCACCCGCTAATAAAGTTGCCACAGCTTCATCAGGAGATTTTACACTCGCTGCCAAAATTTCTGTACCGCTACCTTCAACTATCTTTGCCATCTCTCGTACTAACTTTAAACCGTCCCCCAATAGTCTAGTTGCTCGGTTGACGTAGGCGATCGCATATTTAGCGCCTGCTTCTACAGCTACTACTGCTTGAGCAGGATGATATATTCCGGTTACAGAACAGTCAATATCTCTAGACAAATGAGATACCAGTTGAAAACCAGTAGTAGTTGCCGGAATTTTCAGAACTATTTTATGACCAATTAATTTTGCTGCAGCCTTCGCTTCCGCCATCATGTCATCAAAGTTAGTAGCAGTAAGTTGATAATATAATTCTCCAGAAACAATTTCTGAAAGTTCCTTTAATGTTGCTTCTGGAGATAAATCGCTTTTTGCCAGCAAAGTCGGGTTAGTTGTCACCCCAGATATCCAACCAAATTTACTAGCAACTCTGGCTTCTGTTACTATCGCTGAATCAAGATAAAGAACCATTTTTTCCTCCTATTAAAAATTATCAAAAAATTAATCTGAAAAACTTGAGCTAAATACAGTGTTTCTTGCCAAAAAAATTAAGGTATAAAGCCTCTAATTTTGAATAAATAATTGATAATTAGAGAGAGCTTTTACGATCTACTCTTAATTATTAGTAAGCATTCCGCAGGAAATGCTTACCATTATCAATTATCAATTATCAATTATCAATTATTAATTATTAACTTATTCCCTCAAAAGGTCCTAAAAAAGTTGGTTTAGGACGAGTAATATGAACTTCCAACAATGCTTTTAAGACTGCCAAAAGTTCACGGATAGAATAACGTTTCATAGAATCATTTCTAAATTTTCCCCAATCTGGCGTACCTAAACCTAGAGCATCTACTCCTAGTTGACGACAGGTATAAACTGCACGAGGTAAATGATAGTTTTGAGTTACTAAAACTGCTTGAGTAATACCAAATATTTCTTTTGCCCGATAACAACTTTCATAAGTGCTAAAACCAGCATAATCTAGAGTAATATCTTCAACAGACACACCTTGATTAATAGCATACTCTTCCATGGCTTTTACTTCATTATAATCAGGGGTACTATTATCACCAGTCATTAAAATCTTTTTAATACTACCAATCTTATATAAATTAACCGCTCCTTGTACTCGGTCAGCTAACATGGGTGTGGGAGTACCATCTGCCCAAACTCCTGCGCCAAAAACTATGGCAATAGGTTGAGCTGGTACTTTTTCTGGATTTTTGTACCGATATTTACTTGTAGCTACTCTGACGTAAAAGTTTAAAACCAGAGGAATTAATAGTATTGTTAATACTAATAGCCACAAAATTAAGCGTTGATTGAGTAACAATAATTTAGGTAACATAATAATTAATAATGAATAATTAATAATTAATAATTCCGTTTGAAAGCTTCTCCCCATAGGTCATTTCAGTTATCAGTTAACAGTTATCAGTACCTCTTAGGTCATTTCAGTTATCAGTTAACAGTTATCAGTACCTCTATGGAATAGGGAGCCTTGAAATACTGAATTTTCTTTTTTATCACCCTATCCAAGGGGAGGCTTGAAACCTTATTTTCTGGTCATATCAAT
>NZ_LGSU01001007.1 GCF_002260545.1 Hydrocoleum sp. CS-953
TTCCCGCGTACCGACTTTTTGTGATGATACCCATTACTTACTCTGGTTAGATATTTAGAAGTATTAGAAACAGATTACTCTTAAAGTTTCATCTCTTGATTTACCAACGCCGAAATAATTGATGATTTATGTACGATAATAGGGTTATTTTTGATTATTGGAGATGTCTAATGTAGAGACGTTCTATAGAACGTCCCTGGGGTTTTAACATTTCGACCATATATCCAATTTTTGTCAAAGACAACAGGGAATATAAAACCTAAATAGACATCTCCAAAAATCAAAAATCAAATCAATTCTTATCCATAAATTATCAATTATTTCTTCCTATTGCCTGTTGCCTGTTGCCTCTTTTCTAGAGATGTCTAATGATTCTTAGTTGAAATTTTACATTTTACATTGACCACAAGGGCTGAAGAATAATTGATGATATCCCATTAAAATCTAATCTCGAACAGACAACTTCTAAGCGGACTCATGTTGTTTATGCCATGCGGGATGCCATAGTAACTCAGCAGTAGAACGTTTGTCTACCATTTCTTTAGTAATAGTGAAGCGGGTAACATCTTGACGCGATGGTAATTCATACATAATATCTAACATTAACTCTTCTAAAATACCTCGTAATGCTCTAGCTCCAGTTTTACGTCTATATGCTTCTTGAGCGATCGCCGTTAGAGCTTCCTTATGAAATTCCAACTTGACATTATCCATCTTCAATAATTTTTGATATTGTTTAACTAAAGCATTCTGTGGTTCGGTTAATATTTTCATTAATGCAGTTTCATCTAATGGGTCAATTACTGTTAAAACTGGCATTCGTCCAATAAACTCTGGTATTAAACCAAATTTTACTAAGTCATCTGGTTCTAAATTTTTCAGTACATTAATATTCCTTTTTTCTTTTGATGGTAAAGCTATACTACCTTGATTAATATTTTCGGTCTGAATAAAACCCAACGATTTTTTTCCCTGTCGTTGTTCAACAATTTTCTCCAGACCCACAAAAGCACCACCACAAATAAACAAAATTGAGCTAGTATCAAGCTGAATAAAATCTTGATAGGGATGTTTACGTCCACCTTGTGGGGGAACATTTACTACTGTCCCTTCCAATATTTTTAGTAAAGCTTGTTGTACTCCTTCTCCAGATACATCTCGCGTGATAGAAGTATGTTCACTTTTACGGGCAATTTTATCTATTTCATCTATATATATAATTCCTCTTTGAGCAGTTTCTATATCCAAATCTGCTACTTGTAATAACCTTAATAAAATATTTTCTACGTCATCTCCTACATAACCAGCTTCGGTAAGAGTTGTTGCATCTGCTACTGCAAATGGTACATCTAGTAGTTCGGCTAAGGTTTGAGCTAATAAAGTCTTACCACAACCTGTGGGACCCATCAAGAGAATATTAGATTTTTGTAATTCCACATCAGAGTCAACACTCTTCTGGGAATAATTTTTTGTTTGGCAACTCAAACGTTTGTAGTGATTGTATACTGCTACTGATAGAACTTTTTTTGCCTCGTGTTGTCCAATTACACGATCGTCTAAATATTGCTTAATTTCTGTAGGTTTGGGAACTTTTTCTAAAGGAATTTTTTTCTTACCTGAATGCCTTTGATTTTCTAATTGTGGTTCTATTAGACTAGCGGAAGTAGTATTTTTGCTAAATTCAAATAATTCTTCTTCTAATATCTCGTTACAAAGTTCTACGCATTCATTGCAAATATAAACCCCTGGACCTGCTATTAATTTGCGGACTTGATCTTGCGACTTACCACAAAATGAACATTTAAGGTGGGAATCGTATCTGGACATATTTGTTTTTTTTCCTTGGTGATGGTGATATTTACTATATGATGAAGGGGTTAAATCGTGTTATTTGAGGATAAGTGCTTGAGTTCAACTCCTTACTTTGGTTATATTGAAGTCGGATTTGATAATTGATACTTCTATTTTATTCTATTTTAAATTATATTCTATATATTTTTATTTGAGGAATTTTAATGTTACATAATAACTAAGTAGATTTGTTTAATTATCCGTAAAATACCCTTCGACATTCACAACAAGGAGGCTAACTAATAACTGAAATGACCTGCTAGGATGTGTCATCAATTAAAGAGGTTGACACCTACAGCATACATACAACCACCTCTTTGTGGAAGCTGTTTTTTCAAGATAATTAGGGGAAGTTCCTTGGAAAAACTTACTCTTATTGATTCGGTGAATGTGCGGGAAAGTAATTACTCGTTATTCTCAATTCTCAATTCTCAATTGATGACACGCCCTAGCTTGAACAAATTTTTGCAGAATAAAATGTGGAAATTTTTGTAAAAATTAAAAGTGATTTGAGTCAGATGAGGAATACTGTGATACGATAACTAATCTATGTTGGATCTAGCGGAGGTCAGCCGTTAGACGTAAGGGGGAAAGTTTGGTGCAAATCCAACGCTGTCCCGCAACTGTGAGATAATTTTAATTTTATATTTTTAATTTTTTAAATATAAAATATAAAATTTATTGAAGCCAGAATGCCCACCAACATTAAAACAAAATCATGAAGACAATACATCTGCGAGGTACGGATGATATATAAACATAGCAAATCTACAAAATTTAGGGCGGAAAATCAGTTTAAGACAATCAAGGCTACTGTAATATTTACCTGTGCAAGTTTAATTTTCTTCAGCACAGTAGAATCAGCAATAGCTCACCATCCAATGGGGGGTATAACACCAGCTAATTTTTGGGAAGGTTTACTTTCCGGTATGGGACATCCCATAATTGGAATCGATCATTTGGCTTTTGTGGTGGCAGTCGGATTAATAGCAGCAACAATCCCTAATGGTATATTAATATTAGCATCTTTTCTCGCTACAGCAATGCTAGGAACAGGTATTCATCTTCTCAGTATTGATTTGCCTTTAACAGAAATAGCTATCGCCTTTTCAGTAGTTGTTTTTGGTGTAATGTTAGCTTTTAAACAAAAGCTAAATACTTTATTACTAATTATTTTTGCTGGTATTGCTGGCATATTTCATGGTTATGCTTATGGAGAAGCAATTATTGGTGCAGAAATGACACCATTATTAGCATATTTGATAGGCTTTACTGCTATTCAATTATTCATAGCATTATTGGCAATGAAGTTTACTGAATTAGTTAGTAATTATTGGCAAAATCAATTCTTGGCTTTAATCCGTTTTTTAGGTTTAGCCATAAGTGCTATTGGAGTGGTGTTTTTCACAAATGCTATATTGTAGCTCAGATAATACTTTTCAAGTTAGTCAGGTACATTTATTTTAGCTTTTCTGAATGACAGCATGATTTGAGGATTAAGGAGATAGAAAGAAGTATTTTATTAACCCTTGAGTAGTTACTCTATTTCACCTAATTAATTACTCTGAATTACTCTGAATTACTCTGAATTTGTCAAAATAATTTTTTCTAAAACCCTGAATTTTCAAGCACAATTTTTTTGGAAGGTTTCTCAAAATCCTCATTACAAAAACAACTTATAACTTCGTTAACAAAGGTCTTAGCTATGATAGCTAAAATCCGCAAGGTAGTTATTTTTTTCCTTTATATTCCTTGTGAAGGTCTTTATTGAAGAAAGTTTTAGGTTGTATATTTTATTTAATTGAATCGCGATGAAACTCCAATCAATTTTACACACCCCAAGTGACTGTGAAGTTTTTGAACAGATTACTCTTAAATAATATTAGGAAAAATAGATTTTCTACACTAAGACTTGACGAACTACAGTCATCCAAAAATCAAACTAGAGGAACAATAAAAGCTAAAATTTTCACCTGAGTAATTTATGTATGAGAATTGCTGTACCACAATTCAATTGATTCCTACAAATTATCAAAAAAAAATAAAATGTCAACGTCACATACTCTATTTGTTTGTACTACTTGTGCCAGTATTTGGCAAGATGGAAAAAGACAAGGTATTAGTGGGGGAGAAAAACTACTGAAACAACTTTCCCAACAGCATCAAAATTGGCAATTAAGTAATAGCTTTTGCATCAAACCAGTAGAATGTATGAGTGCTTGTAGTCACTTTTGTGCTGTTTCTTTTGCTGCTCCTGGTAAGCATACTTATGTATTTGGAGATATACCTTATCAAACTGAAACTGTTTCTGAAATGTCAGAAGCAATATTAGAATGTGCAAGTCTTTATTATTCTAAACCTGATGGATTATTGTCTTGGTCGGAACGACCTGAAAAACTAAAAAAAGGTGTTTTGGCAAGAGTTCCACCGTTAACTTTTGCAGATACTTAAGAAATATAGCAACCTTATTAACACCAGATTCCGAAGTTATGAGGTACAAAATAATTAATAATTAAATAATTCTGCTTTAAAGCCTCTCCTTGAAAGGGAAAAAAATCAATTTTTTCCTTTTAGTAAATCCTTTGCCTAAAAGGGAGGGGTAATTATCAATTATTAATTATCCATTATCCATTAATAAATCCCTATTCCCTAAAATAATAAAATTATGAGTGCTAAAATTCCAGTTACTGTAATTACAGGTTTTCTTGGTAGTGGTAAAACTACGACAATTCGCCATTTATTACAAAATAATCAAGGTCGTCGCATTGCTGTTTTGGTAAATGAATTTGGTGAGGTTGGTATAGATGGAGAGTTACTACGTTCTTGTCAAGTTTGTGATGATGAAGATGTTAATAATAATATTGTTGAACTAACGAATGGTTGTCTTTGTTGCACTGTGCAAGAAGAATTTTTTCCGACTATGCAAGAATTATTAAAACGTCGAGAAAAAATTGATTCTATTTTAATAGAAACTTCTGGGTTGGCATTACCAAAACCTTTGGTACAAGCATTTCGTTGGCCGGAAATTAAGACTTCTGCTACGGTGGATGGTGTTGTGACTGTTGTTGATTGTGAGGCAGTGGCAAATGGTAGTTTGGTTGGGGATATTGATGCTTTGGAAGCTCAACGTCAAGCTGACCCAAATTTAGACCATGAAACACCTATTGAGGAGTTATTTGAAGACCAGTTGGCTTGTGCTGATTTGGTGTTATTAACTAAGGTTGATTCGGTGGATGAAGCTACTTCTAATAAGGTGCAAAATTGGTTGAAGGAACAGTTGCCTAAAACTGTTAAGATAGTTCCTTGTATTGGAGGGGAAATTAATCCTGATTTATTGTTGGGTTTTAATGCTGCTGTTGAGGATAATTTAGATTCTCGTCCTAGTCACCATGATACGGAGGAGGAACATGAACATGATGATGAAGTTAATTCTGTAAATTTAATTTTAGAGCAAGAGTTTGAACCGAAAGAGTTGGTTGAAAAGTTGAAGGGTTTAGTGGCAAATTATGAGATTTATCGGGTTAAGGGTTTTGTGGCAGTGCCAAATAAGTCTATGCGTTTGGTTTTGCAGGGGGTAGGCGATCGCTTTGATTATTTTTATGACCGTCTTTGGCAAAAAGATGAGATTAGGGAAACTAAGTTGGTGTTAATTGGTAAGTTTCTACAAAGAGAAAAGATTCAGTTGGAGTTGAGTAATAACTTTTCTAATTAAGTTAAATATTTTATCCCCTTTTTAGGGGATTTATAATATATAAATAGGGCTTGCTGAAGAAGTCTTTTAGTATTGGTATAAGAGTGATTTTTATCTAAATTTTGAGCAAAAAATCATAAATTTTTGAACCTTTTTGACCTAAAAGTTTGTACTTTTTCCAGACCTAAAAAGGCACTTGGCTTTATCTGTCAAGGCTTTTATATTTAATCAGCAAGCTCTAAATATTTTATTCTCAGTATTTAATTTTAGGGGTGGAAATTTCAACTAAAAGAGTTAGTTGAGCGATCGCTTAATATTTTTTGCGTTGAATAAAAAGTCTAGCGTATGGGCGAGTACCATCCAATAACATAATTGTATCAGAGTTGATTTGAGGATGCAAGCTTTTTTTCCTTCCCACCCCGGCAATTTTTTAGAGCTTAAGAAAATG
>NZ_LGSU01001008.1 GCF_002260545.1 Hydrocoleum sp. CS-953
AGATATCTCCCACTCATCCAATCATCAAATCAATTATTACCCATTTTTTATCAATTAATTCTCCACCAGGACCTATTTTCTGGAGATACAGTTAGGGCTTCTATATACCTGTATAAAACAGCTTTAACAAAGAGGCGGTTGTCTGTGGCAGTCCTGCCTACAGTTCCTTCACGGCCTGGTAGTAGATTTTGAATCCGTTCCCATTGGTCCCATACGCAAGCCATAACGTCTAGTCATTTAGAGCAGTCCTTTTTTATGATTCCTCTAGTTATTCTTCATAAGCATACTATACTTTTAATGTCAACCTCTTTAATTGATGACACGCCCTAGTTGTAATGGTTGACTAATAACTCTAGAATTCTGACTATCTAAACTCAGACGTTATAGATATTTGGCTTCTCAATTCTGACGGCTGACTACTAACTTCAAAAATCTGACTATCTAAACTCAGACTTTATAAATATTTGACTTCTCAATTCTGACGGCTGACTACTAACTTCAAAAATCTGACTATCTAAACTCAGACTTTATAAATATTTGAATAACTAATCGTCCAGCTTGACTATAAGTCGGGAAATCTTAAATATATCAACTAAGACATTATAAATGTTTAATTCCTAACTACTTATTTGAAAAGGTATATTTATGTGGGATACTGTTCGTAGATAGTATAAATATTATTGATGAAATTGTATCAACAAAATCAATCGGGAAATTATAAGCGATCGCTCTAACAATGTCTAATCCTACTAACTTAAACAACTTAGAAAAAAATCAGGGAAATGCTGCTATTGGCATGGGTAGTAATTTGGGAGAATCTCTAGATACCCTCAAAAACGCAATTCAAACTTTAGATGAAATTCCTGGTATTAACTTAATTAGTTATTCCAACTGGTATAGAACTAAACCTGTAGGAGGTCCAAAACAACCAGATTATATCAATGGTTGTGCATTATTAAAAGTAGAATTAACCCCCCATAACTTGTTAGAAATTCTCTTAGAGACTGAACAAAAATTTAAGCGGGTACGTTTAGAACATTGGGGACCTAGAACTTTAGATTTAGATTTAATTCTATATGATGATTTAATATTAGATACTCCTAATCTGCAAATACCTCATCCTCGAATGAGAGAAAGAGCTTTTGTACTTGTACCCCTAGCGGAAATAGCCCCTGATTGGATAGACCCAGTNGACCTAGAACTTTAGATTTAGATTTAATTCTATATGATGATTTAATATTAGATACTCCTAATCTGCAAATACCTCATCCTCGAATGAGAGAAAGAGCTTTTGTACTTGTACCCCTAGCGGAAATAGCCCCTGATTGGATAGACCCAGTTTCGGGAAAAACAATTGCTAAACTTCTAGAAGAGGTAGAATGTTCAGGAGTATCTAAGCTTTAAGCTGGCAAGTTATACCGTTTCACGGAAGTTAAAAGTCAAAAGTCAAAAGTCAAAATTGAGATTTTATCGGCTCAAAACTTTGAGGTTAAAGTAAGTTGAGAGAATATTTGTTAGACAAATGGGGTCGCCAATGTGCTTACTGTGGTCAAAAAAATACACCACTAGAAATAGAACATATTCACCCCATATCGAAAGGAGGCTTAGACCGAGTATCTAACTTAACTGTNAGTTAAAAGTCAAAAGTCAAAAGTCAAAATTGAGATTTTATCGGCTCAAAACTTTGAGGTTAAAGTAAGTTGAGAGAATATTTGTTAGACAAATGGGGTCGCCAATGTGCTTACTGTGGTCAAAAAAATACACCACTAGAAATAGAACATATTCACCCCATATCGAAAGGAGGCTTAGACCGAGTATCTAACTTAACTGTTGCCTGTACTAAATGCAATCAACTTAAGAGTAACCGAGATGTCAAGGAATTCTTATCAGGAAAACCAGAATTATTAAAGCGAATAGAAACCCAAGCCAAATTACCTTGAAAAGATGCACTACTCGGTTAATTCTTGTCGGTGGAAATTGTTCAACACTTTAAAGACTACTGGGTTGACTGTAATCACATAAGCGCGGGGGACAAACAAAATTTAACCGCAGAAAACATAAGCTGCCTTCATCGCACTGCATAGATGCTGCTTGTGTAGGTGAAGTAAATCAGTTAAATTTCCACACCACCCAAGCTTTAGCTGCTATTTGCAAAGGGCAAGGAGGTAGACAGAAAGCAGCGGTAAATAAATATGGATACCCCATAAGGTACAACCCGCTAAAACCGATAAAAGGTTGGAATAGTGGAGACTTAGCCTTGAATATTGAAACTGGAGTTGTAGGTAGAGTTAATCCTCGCTCGCTCATCAAATAGTTTTAATTTCACAGTGCCAGGACAAAAAGCTAAAAGTGTTCATGTAAGCAAATTAAAAGTTGTACATCAAAAAGNGAGGTAGACAGAAAGCAGCGGTAAATAAATATGGATACCCCATAGGTACAACCCGCTAAAACCGATAAAAGGTTGGAATAGTGGAGACTTAGCCTTGAATATTGAAACTGGAGTTGTAGGTAGAGTTAATCCTCGCTCGCTCATCAAATAGTTTTAATTTCACAGTGCCAGGACAAAAAGCTAAAAGTGTTCATGTAAGCAAATTAAAAGTTGTACATCAAAAAGACGGTTATACCTATACATTTTGTCCACAGTTGTCCATAAATGTCGAGGAAAATGCTGTCTAAAACTTAACAGTAATTTCAGCTTATTATTTCACATTATCAGTCGCTAACTATTTGTGACATTTTTAAAGTGAATTGGTATAAGGTTAGGAAATTGGTATTAAAATAGCAATTCTACTAAATGATCAAAAAAGCACTTGTAACAGGTTCAGCAGTTGGAATAGGTAAGGCGATCGCTCTTGACTTAGCTAGTAAAGGATTTGATGTAGCATTTCACTATAACCGGAGTGCGGAGGCAGCTAACCAAGCAAGTCAAGAGGCAGCTACCTATGGAGTCAAGTCTATTGCTCTACAAGCAGATGTGACTAAACCAGAGGAAGCTCAGTCTCTTGTGGAAAATGCAGTAGAAAAACTTGGAGGTTTATCGGTAGTAGTCAATAATGTAGGAAACTTTTTAGGAAAACCTACCAGGGAAATATCCATAGCAGAGTGGCAGGAAGTTATTAACTCTAATCTCAATTCCAATTTCTATGTCACTACAGCAGCACTTCCCTATCTCAAAGCAGCTAATGGGGCACGAATAGTTAATTTTGCTTGCGCTCATGCCCAAAATGTGGTAGCACGAAAGACAAATACGGCTTATATAATTGCCAAAACAGGTATTATCATCTATAGTAAGTCTTTGGCTCAAGAGGTAATTAAAGACAAAATTACTGTTAATGTAGTATCCCCTGGAATAGCTGAAAATTCTTTTGATATTGAAGAAATGATTCCTAAACTACCTGCTAAACGTCCAGCAACTTTGCAAGAAATTAATCATGCAGTTTGGTTTTTTATTAATCCTGATTCTGATTATATTACAGGACAAGTTTTGGAAGTATCTGGTGGTTGGAATTTATAAATTAGGGAAGGCAGAATTTAGAATTTAGAATTGAGAATTCAGAAGGGAAGAAAAGACTATAAATGAGAAAGTTTTTGTGATGACTGATGCTCCAGACATGATATAATATATTCCTCATAATTATAGGTAGTTTGAGATTCAAAAAAATAGGCACAATCAAATTAGGGAAGGCAGAATTTAGAATTCAGAATTCAGAATTCAGAATTGAGAAGGGAAGAAAAGACTAGAAAGGAGAAAGTTTTTGTGATGACTGAATTATCCAGACATGATATAATATATTCATCATAATTATGGGTAGTTTGAGATTCAAAAAAATATGCACAATCAAATTAGGGAATAGGGAAAATTTTAACTTATTTAAGTTAGGAAACATTTGACTAAGAAAGAAGGTCTCAAGCTTCCCTTTGCAAGGGGATAAAAAAGGAAATTTCTGATTTTATTACCTTTTGTTGAAGCTGAAGATAGTGATAACTAATAACTAATAACTGAAATGCTTAATCTTGAAGATTTATATACAATCCACGAACAAAACAAAGATTCTATAACAGCTNTTTTAATACTGAGAAAGCTATTTTAGGAGTAATAAATCTTTCTAATGATTCTTGGTATAGAGAAAGTGTATGTTTAAGTGCAGAAACAGCTATTCGTCGCGGAATGGTTTTGAAAGCTCAAGGTGCAGATGTGGTAGATATTGGAGCAGAATCAACTTTAGAAAAGGCGGAAAGAGTAGAAGATATTAGGCAAAAAAGTCAAATTTTGCCTGTTCTGAAAGCTCTTAATCAAGAAGGTGTTTTGACTTCAATAGAAACATATTATCCAGAAGTTGCCACAGAATGTTTAAAGGCAGGAGCTAATATAATTAATTTAACAGGACCGGAAAAAAGTGCAGAAATTTATCAGACTGTATCTGAATTTAATGCGGGGGTAATTATCTGTTATGTTCAGGGAAAAAATGTTAGAGAAGTGGGTGATTTTGATTTTGGAGATGACCCCACAAATTTAATGTATGAATATTTTGCTAAAGAAATAGAAACAGCAACTAAGTATGGCGTGAGAAAAATATTTATTGACCCTGGTTTGGGATTTTATTATAAAAATCTTCAGGATAGTTCTCTACGCATTGGTTATCAGATGAAAACTTTTTTAAATACTTTTAGATTGAGAAAATTAGGTTTTCCTGTATGTCATGCACTTCCCCATGCTTTTGAATGTTTTGGAGAAGAAGTTAGAAGTGCTGAACCTTTTTTCTGTGTGTTAGCTGCGTTGGGAAAAACTGACTTATTTAGAACCCATGAAGTTCCTAAAATTAGAGCTGTTTTAGATACTTTGGGATTATTTCGTTAGAAGGAAGAAGGAAGAAGGAGGAAGGAGTAATTTCAGTTATCAGTTATCAGTTATCAGTTATCAGCGAACCCCTGACTAAAGTCGGAGGCTTGAATACTGAGTTAAATATTTTTTCATCTCCTTAAAAGGGGAGGCACATGCCCTCATTTTTTGGTAAGGAGGAAGAAGGAAGAAGTAATAGGAGTCTTAAATAGGTTATAATATTTTTTCCTAGGGGTTTGGTCTCCAAACCCAATCTAAAATGGGGTGGGCAAACCAAACCCCTACAGTTTTTCTCACAAATCATTTAAGATTAGTAAAGAATGGGAAAACAACTTAAACTTGAGGAGGTACTTTGAACTTAATAGTAAAGGGAGTAGGGAGTAGACAAGAAAGAGGAAGGAGGAATTCATTAATTGATAATTGATAATTGATAATTGATAATTGATAATTGATAATTACCTCTCCCTTTGAGGGAGAGGATTGACCAATAAGGAAAAAAAATTATTGTTTCCCCTTGAAAGGGGAGTCAAAGGGTGCTGAATTATTTAATTATTTAAACCCCGCCCGATCAGGCGAAGTCTTCATTAATTAAACCCCGCCCGATCGGGCGAGGTCTTCATTATTCGGTAATAAGTAAGAAAAGAGAAAAAAAATTAAACTTAAGGAGGTATTTTAACTGAATAACTGATAACTGAAAAGCAATGGAATTAAATGAAGGAAAAGAGGGAAAATCTCAAACTCTAAAAAATGAATCTAATTCAGAAACTTGGATAATAGGTAAAGAATTTAGATTTGAAGCTTCCCATCAACTACCTAATCACGATGGGAAATGTGCCAGATTACATGGTCATTCTTGGCGGGGTATTATTTATGTTTCTGGAAATAAATTGGTAAATTCTGGAGCAAAACAGGGTATGATTATGGATTATGGGGATATTAAAAAATATCTTAAACCCCTGCTTGATAATTACTTAGACCACTATCACTTAAACGAAACTACAGGTTTAGCTAATCCTACCAGCGAAGCGATCGCTAAATGGATTTACGAACAATTAGAAGATAAAATTCCCGGACTTGTAGCAGTTAGAATTGATGAAACTTGTACAAGTCAATGTATTTATTCAAAAGGGGAAAGTAATTTTTTGATACTTTAGAAT
>NZ_LGSU01001009.1 GCF_002260545.1 Hydrocoleum sp. CS-953
GGTTTGTCATTGCGAGGCGAGGGCTTAACAAATTAAACTTCTGGGGAAACCATTTTCTAGCCGAAGCAATCTCTTAAATGGACTATCTAAAATAAAGCCGAAAAGGTAACCCCAGTCGGCGAAGACCGGCGCCCAGAAGCCGGTGTCCCAAAGCCGCCGGTAGGAGTTCACGGTCGAGCAGCCGATCGCGGTCAAGGCGCCCAGGTGTTTGACGATACCGCCGACCACCTGCAGGCCGACTTTGCCGGGCATCTGCGGATCGTCGGTGTCCGGCATAAAGGTGTTCTCACCGCCGGAGCGATACATGAAATTCTCGGCCATACCGGGCAACTTCGCCGGATCGTTACCAAGGGCCTTGATGTTGTCTTCACCACTTTTCGGAATGGTTTTGCAATTGCAGAACGCCGCTTACTAGAAGGGATACTGCGGAAAACCCTCAAAGAACTATCTGATATCCAATTTTCCATAGATCAAGCAGCGATCGTTGCTATTACAGACCATAGAGGTATTATTCAGTATGTAAATGATAAAGTTTATGAAATTTCTCAATATTCTAGGGAAGAACTAATTGGCAAAACTCACCGTCTGCTTAACTCTGGATACCATTCCCATGAATTTTTTAGAGATTTATGGTCTACTATTAGATCCGGTCAAGTTTGGAGGGGAGAAATTAAAAATAGAGCTAAGGATGGTAGTTATTATTGGGTTAATACTACTATTGTGCCTTTTTTAAACGATCTCGGCCAACCTTATCAATATTTAGCTATTAGATTTGATATCACTGAACGTAAACGAGTAGAGGAAGCACTACAAGAAAGCCAAGAACGAAATCATAGTCTCCTCAATGCTATTCCTGACTTAATGTTACGCCTCAACTCNAATAGAGCTAAGGATGGTAGTTATTATTGGGTTAATACTACTATTGTGCCTTTTTTAAACGATCTCGGCCAACCTTATCAATATTTAGCTATTAGATTTGATATCACTGAACGTAAACGAGTAGAGGAAGCACTACAAGAAAGCCAAGAACGAAATCATAGTCTCCTCAATGCTATTCCTGACTTAATGTTACGCCTCAACTCAAGAGGAGTTTTTCTTGACTATTATCCGGACAAAGACGATGAAAATGCTCCTGAAGCATCAGAAGTATTAGGGAAAACTCTAGAAGAAATATTTCCTGAAGATTTAGCTGTTTGGACTAGACACTACCTAAAGCTTACTCTCAAAACTGGTAAAGTGCAAGCAGGAGAATATTCTACTTTTATCAACGATCGCCTCTATCATTATGAAGCTCGTTACGTTAAAAGTGGTACAGATGAAGTGTTAGCAATTGTCCGTGATATTACAGAACGAAAAGAAGGAGAAATTGCACTCCAACAATCAGAAAAACGTGAACGAGAANTGTTTGGACTAGACACTACCTAAAGCTTACTCTCAAAACTGGTAAAGTGCAAGCAGGAGAATATTCTACTTTTATCAACGATCGCCTCTATCATTATGAAGCTCGTTACGTTAAAAGTGGTACAGATGAAGTGTTAGCAATTGTCCGTGATATTACAGAACGAAAAGAAGGAGAAATTGCACTCCAACAATCAGAAAAACGTGAACGAGAAAGAGCATTACAATTAGAAAAAACTTTAAAAGAATTACAAAATACTCAAGCTCAATTAGTACAAGCAGAAAAAATGTCTAGCTTGGGTCAAATGGTTGCTGGTATTGCCCATGAAATTAATAATCCCATTAGCTTTATTTACGGTAATATTCTTCATACAAATAACTATATTAGAGACTTACTAAATTTACTGCAACTTTATCAAAAAAACTATCAAGAACCAGTGTCAGAAATTACAGATTTTGCCGAAGAATGTGAGGCATATTTTCTAATAGAAGATTTGCCCAAAATAGTTGATTCAATGAATATTGGAGCGAATCGAATTAAAGAGCTAGTTTTATCTCTAAGAAACTTTTCTCGTCTGGATGAGTCAGAGATGAAAAAAGTAGATATTCACTCTGGTATAGATAGCACTTTATTAATTTTACAACATCGCTTAAAAACTACAGCAAAACAAACAGAAACTACTGTTGTTAAAGAGTATGGGGATTTGCCTAATGTTGAGTGTTATGCAAGTCAGTTAAATCAAGTTTTTATGAATATTATTGCTAATGCCATAGATGTTTTAGAAGAACAAGAAATCCCCGGCATTATTACCATCAAAACCGAAATACATCATTATTCAGAAAAAGGAGTCGATCGCGATTGTGTGAAAATTTNAACAAACAGAAACTACTGTTGTTAAAGAGTATGGGGATTTGCCTAATGTTGAGTGTTATGCAAGTCAGTTAAATCAAGTTTTTATGAATATTATTGCTAATGCCATAGATGTTTTAGAAGAACAAGAAATCCCCGGCATTATTACCATCAAAACCGAAATACATCATTATTCAGAAAAAGGAGTCGATCGCGATTGTGTGAAAATTTCTATTTATGATAATGGACGTGGTATTCCTGACTCTGTGCAAAAAAGAATTTTTGACCCGTTTTTTACCACAAAACCAGTGGGTAAGGGTACAGGTTTAGGACTATCCATTTCTCACCAAATTATTGTCGAAAAACATCAGGGAGAACTGAAATGTAAATCTAATCCAAATGGAGGTACTTTATTTGAAATATTAATTCCAGTTAAGGCTAATTCAAGATAGTTCCCGAAAAATTGGAGCGTAGCGACTATAACAATCTAATTAGTTATATACCGCTACGCGCAAGTCAAAATTTACTCATATTTTTGGGAGATATATAGATATTTTTTGATAAATAATTGCAAAATATTTTTAATAATTAAATATGCAATAAATAATCGAAAAAATATTAGATTAAAACCTGAAAAAAGTATAAAAAAATACTTTTTTGGAAGAGTGAATAGCTATTATATAAAAAGATGCAACAAAACAAACAATTAGCCTACTAATCAAAAGGAGAAGAANCAATATCAAAAAAAATCCGAAAAAATTAAATATGCAATAAATAATCGAAAAAATATTAGATTAAAACCTGAAAAAAGTATAAAAAAATACTTTTTTGGAAGAGTGAATAGCTATTATATAAAAAGATGCAACAAAACAAACAATTAGCCTACTAATCAAAAGGAGAAGAACTGATGGCAACATTAACAGCTTTAACTAAAGGTGGTACAGCTTGGACTCCTCAATATGTCGAATCTATTGACATGAACAAATGTCTAGGTTGTGGTCGTTGCTTTAAAGTTTGTCATAGAAATGTTCTAGAACTTAGACCACTCAATGAGCATGGAGAGTTTGTGGATGATGATGATGATGATGATGAAGTATTAAGAAAAGTAATGACTATTGCTAATGCAGATGACTGCATTGGATGTGAAGCTTGCGCTAACATTTGCGGTAAGAAATGCTTCACTCATGCTCCTGCAGATGCATAACTTAGCAAGACTATTAACTCAGAAACATTGAGATAGAAGTTTGTGGAGTGTTAGGTTCAGGNCTCAATGAGCATGGAGAGTTTGTGGATGATGATGATGATGATGAAGTATTAAGAAAAGTAATGACTATTGCTAATGCAGATGACTGCATTGGATGTGAAGCTTGCGCTAACATTTGCGGTAAGAAATGCTTCACTCATGCTCCTGCAGATGCATAACTTAGCAAGACTATTAACTCAGAAACATTGAGATAGAAGTTTGTGGAGTGTTAGGTTCAGGTGTATTCATTAGTTAAACTGC
This sequence comes from Hydrocoleum sp. CS-953, assembly GCF_002260545.1. GTDB lineage: Bacteria > Cyanobacteriota > Cyanobacteriia > Cyanobacteriales > Microcoleaceae > Trichodesmium. The sequence continues at coordinate 3,753 of NZ_LGSU01001009.1, forward strand.
TTACCCAAAACCTGAACTCCCTGACTTTCTTAAATTGTAAGGTAGTGCAGTTTTGTCATTAGTGATAACAGGAAGGACTCGCCCAAAAATTATGAACTTTAACAAAAGTAGCACAAAAGCGAGTTCACATATAAAAGTGTAGGGATGTTCTTGCCCCTACTTACCCCAACCCAAAACTATTGCCTTTACAAACAGCTTGCTGTACAAAACACCATTACTACGTTAGTTTCGGATAGGCACAAGCAAATATAAATCAAGAGCATTAATGTGAGGAATGCGGTCGGCTTGATCGTNTTATGAACTTTAACAAAAGTAGCACAAAAGCGAGTTCACATATAAAAGTGTAGGGATGTTCTTGCCCCTACTTACCCCAACCCAAAACTATTGCCTTTACAAACAGCTTGCTGTACAAAACACCATTACTACGTTAGTTTCGGATAGGCACAAGCAAATATAAATCAAGAGCATTAATGTGAGGAATGCGGTCGGCTTGATCGTCAATGCCTGTGGAGGTCGTGCTGCCGACAGTTCCGCTTGAAGGCGGTCATACCCCGCGTCGGCGTAAGACGCAAGCGGTTAGACCCCGCGCCGCCGTTTCGCGGAGCGACATGTTTGCGGAGCATTCCCTATACGAAAAAGCGTTAGCGCAGCTCCTCTGGAAGAGGCAACTCCTCTGCAAGAGGCAAGTCGCAAGCGGTCAGACCCCGCGTCGCCGGAAGGCGCAAGGGAATGCTGACCAAGAGAGGGAACGCTGACCAAGAGACAGGAAGTAAACATAAAAATATCACGCTATGTGATATTTTATATCAGTTTTATGAAGTAGATATTAATCTAATTCTCAACTATCTACAAGCATTCTACTAAGATGAAGACTTGACTATCTATCCAAAAGATGCAGGTATTTCAGCTTGTCTAACATCAGATATTTCTGGTCTTGTTTTGGCCAGATTAGTTGTGAAAAATAGGGGCTTAAGTTAAATCCGGTTCTTAATACCCGAAAGAAGTCATCTCCATCAAGTTAAGTAGTACAGTTAATCTAGTAATCTATTTACAGCGCTTTTCAGTTGAGTAAACCACAAAACTGCTGTAGGAGTCAGCAGTCAGCAGTCAGCAGTCAGGAGGCGCGGAGTTAGGAGGCGCGGAGTTAGGAGTCCAAGGCTAGTTTCAAAGTTCTCGCTCCTCAACTTGCGACATCAACAAATCTTCCATCATGCCCCCCGGTGCAGATCGACTGTGGTCTATCGAGCATGAAAACTGCTATAAACTTGCTTTTAGTATAGGGTAGCAGGCTATAACAGGCAAAGGTTTTGCCTAGGTTTGAAGTTGCAGCTTATACTCCTAAATAAAGGATATGAAAAAGCGGATTATAGATACTGTGCAGCTAAGTTGCATTAAGTTGTTAAACTGAGGTAGCTGTTATGCCTGCAAAAGATTTTCTCAGTTCAATGCAAAAGAAAAGATTGCAGAAAGCTTTGCGAGAGGGCGGTTGCTCTCATTTCCGAGAAAGAGTATTGATGTTACTCCTATTAAATGACGGAAAAACTTATTCGGAGATTTCTGGCTTTATAGGTTGTTCTTATAGAACAGTTGCTTATTGGTGTGTACATGGAGACCCAGATCAATTAGATAGTTTACGAGATCAACGAGAACATGGCAATTTTCGCAAAGCCACAGAAGAATATATTCAGTTATTGATAGAAGTTACAAAAAAATCTCCTAACCAGTTAGGTTATGAATGTAGCAATTGGAGTGGAGAACGTTTAGCAAATTATCTTGCTCAACGAACAGGAATTAAACTTAGTGGTACTCAAGTTAGGAGAATTCTTAAACAGAAAAATATTCGCCTTCCTAGAGGTAGAGTACAGCTTAATAATCGAGCCAATCATACAAGTAAGAAACTTGAGAGAAATGTTAGCCAGTAATCTCAATAATTAGGAGATTTAGAAGTTTATATTTGGGGGAAAATGCTGATAAATATATCTTTAGTAATAATGATTTAAGCATTTTCCCTTTGTTTTTTTACTAAAAATTAGTAGTTAAATTAGCCTTTAAATTACTAACTATTGCAAGTTAAATGTATAAATATCCTTATTAGTGAAATAACCTATTAATTACTTCATACTACAAAGATAAAAATAATATTAATTTGCTCATTCTGAACATCTAATCTAAAAAAAATATGAAATATTAAGGTTTATTATAAAGTCTCAATTTAAACTTGAGTGAAAATACTTGAATCACTAGGT
>NZ_LGSU01000101.1 GCF_002260545.1 Hydrocoleum sp. CS-953
TCATTATCTAATAGCTCTAAAACTAGAAAAAATGTTGAACTGATAATTGATGAGATTGGGAAACTAAACTCCTACAGTTTTTTTTCAGGAATCATTATCTCATAGCTCTAAAACTAGAAAAAATGTTGAACTGATAATTGATGAGATTGGGAAACTAAACTCCTACAGTTTTTTTTCAGGAATCATTATCTCATAGCTATAAAACTAAAAAAAATGTTGAACTGATAACTGATAACTGATAACTGATATAGCAGTCGAAGTAAAGATTAGGAAGTTTCTAAATCCTGTTTGCGCAGCATTCCGTAGGAAAATCCTTTGACAGTTTACTATTCCCTATTCCCTATTCCCTATTCCCTATTCCCTAGCGCGTAGCGCTATAACTGAAAAGGTTGATGCTCCAGACAAATTATTAAGAGGAAAAATTTTATGTCTCAGGTTTTGATTTCTGCTGTATTAGGATTATTGGTTATCCCTTTAAATATTAGTTCTGTTTTAGCAAATCCTAATTATAATAATGTCTCTGAAAAATTTAGCCAAACTATCCAAGTACAACGTCCAGGAAGAAATCAAAATAGGATATTTGAACAACTAAATCTAAGTGATGAGCAAACTAAAAAAATTATTGGAATTCGTGAGGAAAATCAACAAGAAATCAGACAAAGTTTACAAAACTTGCGTAATGTTCAGGAAGAATTAAATACAATGATTACTGGAAAAGGAAATGATAATCAATTACGCAAAAAACATAGTGAAGTTTTACAGTTGAGACAAGAATTAGCAGAATTACAATTTAATACTCTTCTAAAAATTAGAGAAGTTTTAACTCCCCAACAATTACAACAGTGGTCTAAATTAATGCAGCAACGTCGGGAATCTCTTCAATAATTGATAATTGATAATTGATAATTGATAATTACCTCTCCCTAAAAGGAAGAGGATTGAATAAAAGGAAAATTTTTTCTTGTTTTTCCTTGAAAGGAGACGCTTTAAACCTTAATTATTCGGTAATACTCGCTAGGTAGGGGAGTGTGGGGATTAGTTTGTAGTATTGCTCTAGCCCATATAAAAATTAATCTATACTTAGGGCTAAAGCAATACTATGAGCTTTATTATAACTATTACAGCGGTTTTCATTTGGGTAGACCACAGTAGGGACGTTGCATGCAACGTCCCTATAGGGTTTTTGGTTATGGCGATGTGGTTTATCAATCTGAAAAGCGCTGTAACCAGACAAAATATTTTCTTGCCTAAGTTTTGAAATGGAGAGGAGCGATCGCGAAGCGGAACGGAGTTCTATCGCTATTTCCTTTCGTTTAATGGGGGTAAGTTGTTGACTATTTTGACTGTTTCTAAACTGACTCTGACTATCCTTTTTACTAAGTTTACTATATAACGGGAATCTTCTGACCAGTTGTTGGGGTCGTTGACTATTCCACTATTTTTATCTTTGGTAATTTTATATCTTTCTATTACCCATTCTAAAGCTGATTTTCCATTAACTATATATTGGTAAGTTTCTAGGGGAATTTGTGATAAGGTGAGTTTACTGTTATAGATGATGATGGTTTTATCTATGCCGTTTTTGTTTTTACCAAATGTCATTTTTTCGACTCGATAATCTTCATCGTTTAAGAATAAGTCTTTTTTAAATTCTTCTAATTCATAAGGTTTTATGGTTTCATAGTTTAAGTGCCAATATGCTAATTCTTTTCCTGCTTTACTGAATTTCCAAAAGTCTTTGGTGTAGGGAATGCGGGGTAACATTTTTTTTAGGTCTGCTGCAAATCTTTGTTTATATTCTGGGGAGTGGAGAACTCCATAAATGTAATAAAAGATGTCTTTTTTGGTGATGGTTTTGTCTTGATATTCTTTCTGGAAGTCTTTTAAGATAGTGTCGGGAATGTTTGATTTTTTGGTGTATTTTTCTGTGTTAGTTGTGGCAAATAGTGAACCTAAATCGCTTTGTTTTTCGTGGGTATATAAAGGAAAGCATTGACCATTTGCTTGTAACTGAACATCAGGAATTGTATTTACAATTAAAGCATTGAAATCTTTAGTACCACCTATTCCAGTTACACAAATTGCTAAATTTTCTACATTTTGATTAGGAAAAATTTTGGGTAATTGATATGCTCTTTCATTAAAATTTTTATTAAAATAAGACCATTGTTTACAAT
>NZ_LGSU01001010.1 GCF_002260545.1 Hydrocoleum sp. CS-953
TTTTAAGGCTCGTTCAATATTTAGCATTCTTCTGGCCAATTTCTGCTTGAACCATTTTACCTTATTTCCCAACAACTCTAATAAAAACTCTCTCTAATAATTACAGCAATTTCGGAGTTAGTGAGGTACAAAATTTTTGGTAACACAAGCATCCTGCTTGTAACAAGCAGGATGCTTGTGTTACAAATGTACCTCACCATCCTCAAAAGTGCTGTAATTATTAATTAGAGCTTGCTGATTAAATCTAAAAGCATTGACAAGAAATAAGCTGCCTTTTTAGGTATGGAAAAAGTACAAGGTTTTCGTTCTAAAGAGCTGCATAAAGTGAGGATTTTTGGTTGATGCGAGGCAGAAAAATTAAGGGATAATTCTCCCTCCTGTCTACTCTAAATTCCCCATTCCTCCTGACTCCCCCTCCTGGCTCCCCTCCACCGGAGGGGCGGGGGTGGGTTGGGTTAGAAGTGGGTTGTCTCCTGTTTGCGTTAGCGCAGCTCCTCTGGAAGAGGCAGCATTCCGTAGGAACTCCTGACTCCTACCCTCACCCATAAGACTTTTTCAGCAAACCCTAATTATCCATACTCTCCTCAAAAGTGCTGTAAAAATAAATCGAATCTTTTACTCAATTTTCATCCTACATAAATAATGGTTTAACAGCAAAATCTCCCAAAGTCACAGTAAAATTATGCTGTTGTTTAGTCGCTGCAAAATTAATCACAGTTTCACAAGCAACAGCAACAGTTAACATTACCAAATTTCTCGCTAAAGGATAATCACAAATATCATCATTTGCAGGGGAAGGTACTCGATAATTTTCATTCCAAATTATTTCTGAATAATCAGAAGCTAATCCTACATGAAGACAATAAATATTAGAATTAGCACAATAAATTTTGACTGCACTTCTACTAATACTATTGTCAAAAGTATCTATAACTAATTCACTTTTTCCTAATAGTTTACCTGCATTTTCTTCTGTTAACTTTTGAGATTGACCATCAATTTTTATTCCCAGAGCGCGATAAAGACTATTAGTCAGAATTTTAACTTTCAATGCCCCAATATCAGAACGATAATAAGGTTGAGTAGATAGGTTACGTTCTTCTATGCGATCGTAATCTATTACCCGTAATTTACTCAACCCAGAACGAGCTAAATTTTCTGTAATATTTGCTCCTAAAGCACCAGCACCACAAATAGTTATTGACAAGTTTTTTAGCTTTGTCATTATTTCTTGGCTGCGGTAAAGTTGTTCGTGAAAAAATATAGACATGGTTCAGAATTTAGAATTTAGAATTCAGAATTTATAAGTTATCTAATAATTAATAATTATTAATTATTAATTAAATACNAACGAGCTAAATTTTCTGTAATATTTGCTCCTAAAGCACCAGCACCACAAATAGTTATTGACAAGTTTTTTAGCTTTGTCATTATTTCTTGGCTGCGGTAAAGTTGTTCGTGAAAAAATATAGACATGGTTCAGAATTTAGAATTTAGAATTCAGAATTTATAAGTTATCTAATAATTAATAATTATTAATTATTAATTAAATACCTTGGTTAAAATCCTTCCCTTGAAAGGGGAAAAAAATAATATTTCCTTATATTCAATTCCCGTACAGTTTTAACCAGAGGTAATTATCCATTAATGAAGTATGAATTTAATTTATTTTTGGAAGGTAGAAGTTAGAAGGAGGAAACTGAAAGATGGAAAGTATAGCGCTGTGCTCCGGGAACAGGCAACAGGCAACAGGCAACAGGGGGAAGAAATTGCCGATAGTATAAGACTTTGAGCTGCTTGGCCCCTACTACAATTTGTAAATATACCAGCGCTCATTGCTATAGAAGTTAAAAGGAATATCGAAGATTATTGAAAGTCCGTTGGTATCGTTTATGTAAAAGCTGAGAAAATATCTATCATATTTCAGGTTTTTCCTTCTCTTATATAAAATCCGGTTATACAGTAATTGCACTTATTACTTTCTATGAATACAGATGTTCTTCAATACGAATTATACAATTTTGTTAGTTCCAATCTTTTCTTTCTCCTGACTCCTGACTCCTGACTCCTAACTCCTAACTCCTAACTCCTAACTCCTAACTCCTGACTCCTAGAGCGATATGATAACTAATTACCCGAATTTTATATTAAAACTTCTTCCTTCTTCCTTCTTACCAAATTATTGAATTATTAATTATTAATAATTCAATAATTATGGTTGAAAGCCTCCCCTTGGATAGGTAAAAAAAAGTGCTAGGATATTTCCCGATATTCAATTCCCGTACGGTTTTAACCAGAGGTAATTATCAATTATCCATTATCAATTATCAATTAATGAATTCCCTTATCTCTGCTCAACAACTCCCACTAAAGATTGCAAATCAAAATGTCGATCGCCTCCACTTAAACAAATACCTGCACTTACTACAGTTAAGTCATTTTTATTAATAGCAGAAGTATGAAGTTCCCCATTTCCAGTCACCCATTCCACTTGCCAATAGTTAGAGCGATCGCGAAAATTTTGTAGCTCTCCCCCACCCATTGCTAATGCTTCTCTGAGTCTTTTTTCATCCTTTTGATGTTGCATTTTTTTCATAAATTCTTTCTTTTGTCGTGCCACTAAATCATAAACAGTTCTCATTTCTGGAGTCATTTCTTTAAACTTAACTTCTTTGGGTGGGGTAATATTTTTTAATGCTTCTTGTAACTCTTCTGCTATTAATGGATCGGCACGGCGATCTATATCTTCAAACCACCAAGAAGCACCATCAAACCTAGCAATTATTTGCTCAAACATTGCTCCTTCTGTTACTAGATGAACTGCTACAGGTTTAGCAAAACCAAACCGTTGTTTACTATCAGATTCATTAGTTGGATATGCTAACCATGTTTGCCCTTTCAATTGACAAGCAAGGAATAATCTTAGAGGTTTTAATAATTGAAAATATTCTTCTAGCTGAGGCAAACTTGGTTCTTCTATAAATTTAGCTATCTTTTCATTTATTGGTTGAAATATTCCCCATCCTGCAATTTTTTTTGGTTGACTTTCAAAGGTATAAATCATTCCTGCTACTCTGGTTTTTACTCGCCCGTTTTTAACGCAAGGTGCTAGAAATTGAATATTAGTTAATTCGGCTTCTTGAGTGGCTAATTGGTTGATTAATTTCCTAATATCTGTCATTTTTTTTAAGGAATAAATTAGAAGGAAGAGGCAAGAAAAAAGAAGAAGGAAATTTATCAATCTTTTTACTCTTGTTTTTACTTGGCTTGTGCCTTTATAGCAGTTTTCATTAATATAGAGTACAGAGATTTGTGTTTAAAGTAAGAAGGAAGAAGGAAGAACGAAGAACGAAAAAGGAAGAATTTTTGTAGTCAACATGAGTGGAAACCGCTTTAATAAAGGAGGAAGGAAAAATCAAAAATAATAAAGTTTAAAGTTATCAAAATAATTGGGTCTAAAACCCCGCATTTTAAGGCGAAATATTTTTGGAAGATTGCTCTAATCTCTGTTACAAAAATAACTTCTGTACGGGCGAATGGCCATTAGCTACGCACAACTTTCCTACGGAATGCTCCGCAAACGTTTTATATGTCGCGTAGCGTTAACGGAGTTGTGCGATAGCAAAACGCCCCTGCTGACTTCTGACTTCGTTAAACCAGTCCCTATTACTATTACGAATTATGGAAGAGCTGTTTGTGTAGCATGACCCAGGAGAAAGAAAAAATATTAATCTTATTCCTCCCTACTTCTTGCTTCTTTTTTCTGCTATATCAATTTTTTTTCTGTTGTTTTCGTTTAGCTTGTGCTTTTAACATCCGTTCTTTCAAGACATAATTTTTAGCAATTATATCTGGGTTATCTTGATACCAAGGTGGAATATCATCATAGTCAGGAATACCATCATCTATCAAATAACGAGAGTTAGAATTTTGAGGATAACCTTGAGTTACTCCACCTGCACAAATCACAAATAAATCAGTTTCTTGAGCTGCTTTAATTGCTCTTTTTGCTCTGGGAGAAACTCGGACTAAATCTCCACGTTGTATTTCTATTAATTCTCCATCAATTAGAATGAAACCTTTTCCTGAAACAACAATATAAACTTCCTCTTGTTCCGCATGACTATGGGTAAATGTATAACCTTCATTGGGTGGTAAATTAATTAAACCAATACCTACACTTTGAAGGNTTTCTTGAGCTGCTTTAATTGCTCTTTTTGCTCTGGGAGAAACTCGGACTAAATCTCCACGTTGTATTTCTATTAATTCTCCATCAATTAGAATGAAACCTTTTCCTGAAACAACAATATAAACTTCCTCTTGTTCCGCATGACTATGGGTAAATGTATAACCTTCATTGGGTGGTAAATTAATTAAACCAATACCTACACTTTGAAGGTTAAGTTTTCTGTAAGCATTAGTTAAATAGGGGAGATTATCGAAGTCAAAATAGGCTTTGGTAAAGTTTTGATTATTGTTTTGGTTTGGGGTCATTGCTCTAATTTTCTGGGTTGAACAATAGAAAGTATGGCAGAAGAATTTCCCTCTTCCCCACATTTTTAATATTTATATACTACTATTATAATACAACTTTGGAATATTGCAACCTTGAGAAAAAAATTGTCTAGCTTGATGACAGAAAAAAGCTCAATTGGGCAAATCTTTAAAGAATGACATAAAAATCTAGAAATCATTATTTAATTGCATTAATTTTACTAGGGTTTCATAGTATGTATAAGAGACTGTTTGTAAAAGGAATATTCAATCTCGGCGTAGGGTGGGGAGGGTGAGGCAGCAATACTTATGCTGTAATGACTGACTAAACTTTTAACTGTCCGCCGTAACCCACCAAACATATCAATTATTAAGCACTCTAGCCACCTTAATTTTTGCTTGGCAAACACTCTGCAAAATCATCTAAATATTTGTATTCCAAAAAAAGCTATCTCAAGTGATATCGGGATTATCTGAATCTTTTCATAATACCTTTCCCCTACAGATAAATTGGGTGCATCTCATATTTGCCAAAATGATTTTTTCCTATTCCCTATTCCCTATTCCCTATTCCCTGTTCCCTGTTCCCTAAAAGCGATAAATAAATTTTTGGCTTTATTCAAAATTGAGATGCACCCGACAAATTATCCTATTAATTATCAACACTAAATTTCATACTTCTTTATTTATTATCCTGCTTTGTAATAGTAATTTTCCTAATATTTTGCCAATATTCCAAGCATCATCTCCGCCACGATGATGAGTTCCCTCCAAAGGAATATCTAATAATTCTAAAGCATTTGCCATCCCTACTTCTTTGGGTAAAGCATGAACAAGAGCAAACAAATTTTTCACATTAATATGTCTAATTCCAAAAGGGTATTTTACGCCCCTAGATAAACATTGTTTCTCAAACATATTTTTGTCATACCCACCCCAACTTGCCCAAACTCGTTGTAAAGATTCATATTTTTTCCGTAGTTTTAAACAAGCTTCATCAAAAGTAATTCCTTTGTCAACTTCTGCTTGAGTTAAAGTTGTAAGTTGGGTACAAAATTCACTAATTTTGGAACGTTCTGGTCTGACTAAAATACTTTCTTTTTCCACAGGTTTAGCTAAAGCTACATCAAGAATACAAACCCCTATTTCAATTATTTCGCTTTCTTGTTCTGGTGGAGGATTTTTCTCCCAACAAGTAGCTTCAATATCAATCACAATAATCTTATTTAGTTTAATAGTCATATTTGTAAAGAATCATAATTAATATCATGTCCGGTAGTATAGGGAAGGTAAGGAAGAAGGCTTTAGTTATCTAGGAGAGAAGGCTTTAGTTATCTAGGAGAGAAGAAAGAAAGCTTTAGTTATCTAGGAAAAAAGCTTTAAGAGAAGAAAAAACCTTAAATATGATAGATATTTCCCCAGGTTTTATACCAATTCCCATGCATTAAGGCTATACTTGAGTGACACTTCAGTTATCAAGTAATTAACACAAATAAAATAAATTATTCCCTAAT
>NZ_LGSU01001011.1 GCF_002260545.1 Hydrocoleum sp. CS-953
CATTTGGAGGAATAAATAATTGTAGCTGTATCTTTATTATGGAAGTCTGCCAGCTGTCTTAACTTTTTAGTCTTAAAGGCTGAAAAATTTGCACTTTTTTCACGACAACAATGTGGTTAACCTTTATATATCAGTGCTTTGAGTGATTATTCGCCAGCCATACGCGACTTATCCCACACTTTGCTGATGCACTACCAGTTGCCCTAATCTCTCTTGTTAAGTTAAATTTTGTTAATATTATGAGTGTAGAAAACTACATTATTAATGCAATTTTACTAAAAGAGGCCATTTTTTGATGAAAATTTCTTGGAGAACCATTGTACTTTGGAGTTTGCCAGCTTTGGTCATTGGTTTTTTTATCTGGCAAGGGGCATTTGCCCAAACAGCAGTAAATATGGGTAACAACGCTGCGAGAACCCGTATGAGCTATGGCAGATTTTTGGACTACTTACAAGCAGATCGAGTTACAAGTGTAGACCTCTATGATGGTGGTCGTACAGCTATTGTGGAAGCTGTGGATGAACTGAACAACCAAGTCGAAAGATTACGAGTAGATTTACCTGCTAACTCCCCAGACCTAATTTCTCGTCTGCGAGAGGCAAATATTAATTTTGACAGTCACCCTCCACGCAGCGAAGGAGCAGTATGGGGTTTATTAGGAAATTTGATTTTCCCAATTTTATTGATTGTTGGTCTGTTCTTCTTATTCCGTCGCTCTAGTAATGTTCCTGGTGGCCCTGGACAAGCAATGAACTTTGGTAAGTCTAAAGCTCGCTTCTCAATGGAGGCCAAAACAGGTGTTCTATTTGATGATGTGGCTGGGGTTGATGAGGCGAAAGAAGAATTACAAGAGGTTGTGACTTTCTTGAAAAAACCAGAAAGATTTACTGCTGTAGGAGCGCGTATTCCTAAAGGTGTGCTATTAGTTGGTCCTCCAGGAACTGGTAAAACTTTGTTGGCCAAGGCGATCGCTGGTGAAGCTGGTGTCCCATTCTTCAGTATCTCTGGTTCTGAATTTGTGGAAATGTTTGTGGGTGTGGGTGCTTCCCGGGTACGAGACCTATTTAAAAAGGCTAAGGAAAATGCCCCTTGTATTATCTTTATTGATGAAATTGACGCTGTGGGTAGACAACGTGGTGCTGGTATCGGTGGTGGTAATGATGAAAGAGAACAAACTCTTAACCAGTTACTAACTGAAATGGATGGTTTTGAAGGTAATAGTGGAATTATTATTATTGCTGCAACTAACCGCCCTGATGTTTTAGACTCTGCATTGTTACGTCCTGGTCGCTTTGACCGTCAAGTTACTGTAGATTCTCCTGACATTAAGGGTCGTTTATCAATTCTAAATGTTCATGCTCGCGATAAGAAGCTAAGTAATGAAATATCTCTAGACGCGATCGCTCGTCGGACTCCTGGTTTTACAGGTGCAGATTTAGCTAACCTATTGAATGAAGCTGCTATTCTGACTGCTCGTCGTCGCAAAGAAGCAATTACGATGCGAGAAATTGATGATGCTGTAGACAGAGTAGTTGCAGGTATGGAAGGTACTCCACTCATGGATGGTAAGAGCAAGCGACTTATTGCTTATCACGAAGTTGGTCATGCCATTGTTGGTACTCTAGTTAAAGAACATGACCCCGTGCAAAAAGTGACTTTGGTACCTCGCGGTCAAGCTCGTGGTCTCACCTGGTTTATGCCTAATGAAGAGCAAGGTTTAATCTCTAGATCGCAAATTCTAGCTCGCATTACTGGTGCTCTCGGTGGTCGCGCTGCTGAGAAGGTAATTTTTGGTGATGCTGAGGTGACTACTGGTGCTGGTAATGACCTGCAACAGGTTACAGGAATGGCGCGTCAAATGGTGACTCGTTATGGTATGTCAGATTTAGGTCCGATGTCTCTGGAAACTCAACAAAGCGAGGTCTTCTTGGGTCGTGACTTAATGACTCGTTCAGAATATTCTGATGAAATTGCTTCTCGTATTGATGCTCAAGTTAGAACTATTGTAGAACATTGTTATGAAGACGCTTGTCAGATGATGCGGGATCACCGGGTTGTTATCGATCGTTTGGTGGATCTGTTGATTGAAAAAGAGACTATTGATGGCGACGAGTTCCGACAAATTGTGGCTGAGTACACTGATGTTCCAGAAAAAGAACGTTATGTTCCTGTAATTTAATTTAGTTTCTGCATTTCAATTGAACAGGAGTTACACACTCAAACAAGAAACCGGGTTTATTATCCTAATTATTGTTTTTCAAATCACAAAATTTTGTCGATCCACCCGGTTTCTACCTAAGTCCTATGAATATAAGCATCCAAACAAAATTGTTTATACCAATTCACTTTAAGGATGTCACAAATAGTTTCCAACTTTAAATGTCAAATAATTGCCTGAAACTATGTTATTGTCAAAGTTTTTAGTCTATCAAATCTAACTTCTGACTCCTGACTTCTGACTTCGGTGAAACGGTATAGCTACCCTAATTTGATGTGAGGTATACAGTATAAGGGATTCATTCTGAGAAAATGTGTAATTAATTTTGTGTACCTCCTTAGTTATTTTAGGATGATAAATTACTCTACCTAAGTAATAGTTGGAGTGCCAAATATTAAAAAAAGAACTAAGAGTTAAGTAGTTTTTTGGGGCTTAACTTTTAGTTCTTTTTTATCTTAAATATAATGTTAAGCTAAGACGGATTTAAAATGCATCTTAGCCAGTCATAATTCAGAATTAATAATGGTTTTCCCTTGAACAAAGCACACAACAATAAGTCGTTTAAATGCACAACAGCTTNAAATATAATGTTAAGCTAAGACGGATTTAAAATGCATCTTAGCCAGTCATAATTCAGAATTAATAATGGTTTTCCCTTGAACAAAGCACACAACAATAAGTCGTTTAAATGCACAACAGCTTATACTAAGGGTGAAAAAATAATTTTACAAGACTCTGGTTTATAGATAATAGAAAACAGAGGTTCGTAGGAAATATTGATTAAGTTTAATATTAGATCATATTTGATTAAATGGTTAGGATAAAAAACTTGCTCTTTGTCATAATAGGTCTAGACTAAAGTGGGTGAAAAAAAACTACTCTTATGAAAAAGAGGGTAGAGGGAAAAAATGTCCTAACTTCTGCTATAGGAGAGGGGGTTGGGTAAAGGTCTAAATCTGCTAAAACTTACCTACATGATCAAGCTAGACGCGCTAGTAGTAGAGTAAAACATATAAAAAAAATGGTGCGTTATGACATATTTTTCAATCTTTGTCAAACGTTATATTTTAGCTTTCTAATACATCCTAGTAGAATGAGACACCTTAAATGGTGCATTACAAAAAAATACTCAAACCTTGCTATAACAGAAATTATACCAAAAAAAGCGGTCTGCACAGTTTGAGCTGTTTCAGTCCACTAGATTAATCAACACTTTTAGCTATGCTAGTCTACACTATCGCCAACAAATTGAACCAGAGAAAATGCGTATTTTTACAGGCTCATGTTAAGGGAGTAGTTGAAGAGGAATTAGTTTAACAGTAAATCTTGTTTATAATATAGTAGTTAGTTTGGTGAGGTCAGCCTCGACAATATTCCGATGAAAAAATATTATTACAAAGTGTAAAGCTATTCCCAAAAAAACTCTAATCATTAGATAATAAAATTATAGTTTTCTGATTGAGGATATGATACCAAATATGGGTTATCAAAAGTACCTTTTTTAAATTATTCTCTAACCCTTTTGCCCTCTGGCTTCTGCCTTCCCTTCATCATAAAGCTTTTGTCTAAAGCGGGTTTAGTATGAATTTTACAGAGTTAGAGAGGTTGACAAAAGTAAAAAAGAAAGTCAAGTTCAGGTTGCCATAGATAAGTCCAGCCACTGCACTACTGAAAGCGGACAAACTACCCTAGTTACCAAAAGAAAAAAGAGAAAAAAGATTAATGACTAAACTAATTATACAAATTCCCTGTTATAACGAAGAAGCTACTTTAGGAATGACTCTAACTGAATTACCTAGAGAACTTCCTGGTATAGATAAGATCGAATGGTTGATTATTAATGATGGTAGTATTGACAAAACCTTAGAAGTGGCCAAAGCATCAGGAGTCGATCATATTGTTAATTTTGAATATAATCAAGGATTAGCAAAAGGTTTTATGGCAGGAATAGAAGCCTGTTTGCACCATGGAGCTGATATTATTGTTAATACGGATGCTGATAATCAATATTGTGCAGCAGATATACCTAAACTAATTGAACCAATTTTAGATGGAAGAGCAGAAATAGTAATTGGTGCTAGACCAATTCAAGAGATTAAACATTTTTCACCAATCAAGAAATTTTTACAAAAAATAGGTAGTTTAGTCGTCCGTATTGCTAGTGAAACAAATATTGCTGATGCTCCTAGTGGTTTCCGTGCTATTACTCGCAATGCAGCACTACAATTAAATGTTTTTAATGAATATACTTACACACTAGAAACAATTATCCAAGCTGGACAAAAAGGAATGACAATTATTTCTGTCCCCATTAGAACTAATGGTTATTTACGACCATCCAGATTAGTTAAAAGCATTCCAGCTTATATCCAAAGATCGATTTTTACGATCGTTCGGATTTTTATGACTTATAAGCCTCTAAAGTTTTTCACAATTTTAGGGACGATTCCCTTTGGTTTTGGTTTGATATTATGTTTACGTTGGTTAATTCTATACTGGAGTGGGACGACTAAAGCTCATGTCCCTAGTTTAGTCTTAGCTGCAATTTTAATTTTAATGGGCTTTCAGTTATTTATTTTTGGTCTAATTGCTGATTTGATGTCAGTTAATCGTAAGCTTTTAGAAGATATTCAGTTAAAATTACGTCGTAATTTTTTGGCTAACTCATTAGAAAATAACCCTAAAAATTCTAATTTTGACTAGCTTTGTTTTGGTAGAAAAAAAAGCTTTTCGGACCAGTTTTACCTTCTAGAAATACTTTAAAAATATAAAATAACATCACTCCACCAAACAAATTAAAAATACTATAATCTCCTGGCAAGTCAATTTTTATCGGTGGAATAATACTACTCCATTCCTTCAAACTCCATTCTTGTAATTGTTCCGTACCTGGAATTGAAATAGCAAAAGTCTCTGGCAAACTTACTGTTTTAAAAGCAATAAAACAGATATATAAAATCGCTACAAAAATCAAAATTCCTTGAAAAACATCCGTCAAAACAACTCCATAAAATCCACTTACAGCAGTATAGATGAGAGCCAATAAAATCAATAATATACCAGCAACTCTATCATCAATACCTAAAAATTCTCCTAAAAACTTTCCTCCTCCAACAGCAAAATAACTCATCGTACCAATAGCAAAAATAATATTAGCAACCGCACTAATAATTCTGGCAATATTTCCTTCTCTACCATTGCCAAAACGTAACTCCATCCATTCAGCAATAGTCATTACTTGAGCGCGACGATTCCACTTTCCCATAAACGTCATTAGGAACGCCATAATTAATACAATTCCACCCCGAATTTCAATAAAAAATCCCTTAGTTCCCAAAGCATAAACCAAAGAAGTTAATAGCATAGTACCAGCCAAATCAGTATTAGAAGCCATACCAGAAGCACCCAATATCCACCAAGGAAGATTGCGATTTCCCAGAAAATAAGACTCAATTCCTGTCGATGCTTTTCTTTGTAGAAAAAATCCAAAAATTATTATAAATAATAGGTAAATTGTAACAATTATATAATCAATTATTTCCATCAAACCATTGCCAAACTAATTATCATTTATAATCTAATATAAGCTAGTTTAAATTATTTGTCAAAATCCAACAATAGGTCATTTCAGTTAGCCTCCTGCGGAGGAGCTGCGCTTTATCCTGACGGACTGCTCCGCAAACATGTCGCGCAGCGAAACAGTTATCAGTGAACTTACGACTTAAAGTCGGAGGCTTGAAATACTGAGTTAAATATTTTTTTCATCCCCTTAAAAGGGGAGGCTTTAGACCTCATTTTTTGGTAA
>NZ_LGSU01001012.1 GCF_002260545.1 Hydrocoleum sp. CS-953
CAAACCTACGGGATTTTTAAAGTTTAATCCCCATAAAGTTTGCTCTAGGCGAGTATCTTCAAAACAGAAGAATTTCTCCATCATTGTCTAAAACCTATCCGAAAAGAGTAATATAATTTCGGCTATAACTGGAATAATACCGTGTTATTGTCACCTAAATATCAACATTTTAACTATAGACACAATGAAAGAATTTACTATTATAGTCAAATTTATCTCAAATTTGTAGATAGAGTAGGGAAACTCAAAGAAAAATTTGACTAGATTATACTCTGAGAAGTTCTATAATTCTTACTGAAGGTGATTAAAAGAGGTGGTACTCTTGAAGAAGCAGAATAAAAGAATCCAAGCAATAATTAGGGAGATAGATGAGGTGCTAAATGAATCTAGTAGCCAAAGTTCTCCTCAAATTCTCGTAGAAACACTGAGAAAAACCCAAGAAATGCTACAGGAAATGCTGGATTATCTGACTCAGGATGTAGATAACAGATCCAATCTACAGTTACTATCTGTTGACCCATCTTCAATTCCAGAAAATACTGTTGACCTTGAGATTAAACAACATCCACAGCAAATAGAAGAGTTTTTTGCCCCTATTAACCAGTATCTACAAGAAGATTTCACAATACTTAAAGAACAACGACAAGCTCTGCGAGAAGAAATTAGGCAACTTGAACAGCAAAGACAAGAAAATTATGCCCTAGCTCAACAATACGCTAAACAGGAGCAAATTATTTCTGAGTTTTCTCAAGCTTTACTTGGCCCAGTTAAAGAAACATTACTAGAACATTTATCTCAGTTATCAACTCAGCATCCATCTTCCAGTCAGAGTGCTTTAGACTCTAGCCAAAATCTTTACCGACAGACTATTAAGGATGTTGAAACCTCTGAGGTTATGGAAATTTCAGAGGATAAATTCGAGGAATTTTATCATTTTGAAAACTCCAAAGTTGATAATTCAAATAGTAATGATAGTGAGCAAAAAAAGCTAAATGAAGAAAATTATGTAGAAGCAAATATTGCTACTGAAAATCTTGAAATGTCAAAGCTATCTCCTGAAATAGATGAATTAAATGAGCCGATAGATAAAGTAGTATTGCCATACCCTGGTTATGAGTTTGTGAAAAGACTAGATCCAGACTCAGAAGCAACAGAAACAGAAAAAAAAAATCTCCAACCAGATAAGTCAAATAATCAAGAATCTTTGAACAAACATCAATCTAGTATTGATGAAAAACAAAACTTAGAAAGACTTAAAAGCAACAACCAGGAAAATGAAATTTCAGCTCAACTAACACCTCCTAATTTTGAAGATAATTATCAAGAACAAAAAAACTATCAAAATGAAACTGTTCAAATAAAAGATGGGGTATTACTAACTCCAGAATTAAAATTAGACGGCTCTGAAAATAGAGAAAATTCAAACAATACAGAAATACTTGAATCTCTTAGTAATTTATTTGGAAAGCTAGAGGTTAATGAAGTAGAAACTAACAACTTAATTGCTCCTAGAGAAGCTCAAGAAACTCAAAAAAATATAAATGAAAATATAAATGACTTTACAGATGAATCGGCAGAAGAAACATATATTCAGGCACCTATAACACAAAGCCTGTTACCTGTAGAAAAACCAGATGAAAAACCAAAAGGATTATTATTAGATAGTAACACTCTAGAATATTTGCGTTCTGATTTGGAAAGTTTAGAGGAAATAGATGTAGATGAATTAATAGACGATCCGGGACAGACTCAATTACAATTAGGAGAAGACCAGGGTATAGATTCAACAGAAAATACTCCTGATTCAGTTGATAATAGTCTTGTGATTGGTTCTAAAGAAAAAGTTGCTAAATTAGACGATCTATTTATGNATGAATTAATAGACGATCCGGGACAGACTCAATTACAATTAGGAGAAGACCAGGGTATAGATTCAACAGAAAATACTCCTGATTCAGTTGATAATAGTCTTGTGATTGGTTCTAAAGAAAAAGTTGCTAAATTAGACGATCTATTTATGAATATAGATGATATTTCTGACAAATCAACGGCAAGTAAGCAGGAAAATATTTATAATTCAGAAGAAAATACAGACAATGAAATAACTCTGGAAGATATCTTAGAGAACTTAACACCTACAACAGATGAAGAAGAAATAATAGCAACAGACAATCAGGAATTTTTAGATATAGAAACTTTACTTGAAGATACTCAAAATTTAGAAAAAAAAAATTGACCTCATTAGAAATGGAACCAGATATAAAATCACATCAAAAAACTTCACCATGGTATTTAGGAATTGACTTTGGTACTACTGGTATTTCTGCAGCGTTATTGAATCGCATAAGTGGCGAAATTCATCCTATATATTGGGAGCTGGTAGTAGCTAAACCAGAATTAGATATTCCAGAAATTAATCAAGAATTTACTCTCTCTACAAAAAGTATTAAAACATTTAATTATCCTGAGAAAATATATAGGTTACCATCAATTATTTATATAGCTCAAAAATTAGAAGAAGCTGACAATGATGAGGAAGAAACTATCGCAGAACAACCTTTATTACTAGAAGATTTTAAGCCTAGTTTAAAAGTTACTATCCCTTACGTTGCAATTAAATTTGAACAGCAAAAATTACAAGAGAAACAAGAAGAGTCTTTTCTCCTACCTCCTAATTTTTATGCTAAAACTTCTCACGAACCTATTTTACAATGGTCTGAAAAACATCAAATTCCTCTAAGTTTAGTTAAACAGGGGTTAGTGACTTTACTGAAGACTTTTCAGCCTCAAGTTAATCTCCAAAACTCTATTTCTCTGATTGAGAAAGACAGTCAAACAACAGTTATTACCAATGATTATATTTGTGGTGCAGTGGGATTGGAACATCAAGCTTTTGTCTCAGCTTTTGCACAATTAAATTCTGTAATTATGGGTTCTCCTGCAAGTTGGCCAGAAGCTTATCGCTTTAATCTTCGGGAGGCAGTTTTAGAAGCAGGTTTGGTGAAAAATGTCAATCAAGTAGTTGTGATTGAGGATGCGATCGCCACGGCTTTATCAGAATTAACTTCGGTAACAGAAGATACAGAAAATTATGGCATTTCAGATTTAAGACGAGGTAGAATTTTAATTGTGAATGTGGGGGCAACTACAACAGAATTTGCGT
Organism: Hydrocoleum sp. CS-953; assembly: GCF_002260545.1. GTDB lineage: Bacteria > Cyanobacteriota > Cyanobacteriia > Cyanobacteriales > Microcoleaceae > Trichodesmium. Next base: position 3,164 of record NZ_LGSU01001012.1, read on the forward strand.
TGGTGAATTTACCGGAAAATGGGCAAAATTTAACCTACTCTAACTTCTATTGTCATAGTTTTGCTTATGGAGGTCATGCTTTAGATCAAGATATTATTTGTCAACTGTTACTAAAAGATGATATTATAAAAAGTTTATCCAATAATCAAGACGATCAGGAAAAATCCAGTCAAGTATGGCCACGACCAGGTTATCCAGATTTGTCAATTAGGTATCAACTACAGCAGTGGTTACAAAGTTCATCCTATAGACAAGAATTATTAGTAACGGCTCGTAATTTAAAGGTAATTTTGCCATCGGAAAAAGAGTTTAGTTTGAATATAGGAAATAATATCAAGTATTTACAACAAAAAGATTTAGAAACTAAAGTATTAGAACCTTTTGTACAACAATTAAATCAGGAGTTAAATAATTTTTTGAGTAAGGTGGGAATATCTCCTGTAGGAATTAACCGCGCTATTTGTACTGGAGGTAGTGGTTGTTGGAAGGCGATCGCTCGTTGGTTACGTCAAAAATTGCCTAATGCAATTATTGTACAAGATGGAAAAGTTGAGTCGGAAAATGTAGATTTAGGGCAAGAAAATGAGCAGAGATCTGATAATTGTTTATCTCAGGTAGAAGATATTAAACTAACTATTGGTAGAGTTGCTTATGGTTTAGCTATCTTACCTTTATATCCAAAAATTGTAGATATACCTCAGCAACAATACAATGATTATTTTCTACTTTGGGAGATATTGCAAGTTTTTTCAGATTATCCTTTATCTGTCAAAGAAATTTTTCAGTTATTAGAGAAACGAGGTATAAATACTCGCGTTTGCCAAGAAAAAATTCAAACTATTTTAGATGGAAATTTACCTGTTGGTTTAATCCCTTCTCAGGAAGATTTAATTCTATTAAGTGAAGTTTCTCAGCAAAATGATGACTATAAAATTTTGAAAGGAAAACCTCTTTTTGATTGGGAAACTGAAAGTAATAGATATGAATTAAATTATGAACAAGCAGAATATGTACGAGAATATTTAAGTAAGTTAGTAGCTAGCAGTAGGCAAAAATTAAAGGAACCTTTAATCATTAATAATTAATAATGGCTCTGTTGCATAATTAGCAATAGAAAATCAATTCTGTAGCTATATCGCTCTCTTTCGCAATTATTGATGTTCTATTCATCTATTGTCCAATAGTTATGGTTGGGAAATTAAACCTCAAAGCCTTTACAGGCAAAATTTTCAGCCTTTTACCATATCAAAATTGATGTTCTATTCATCTATTGTCCAATAGTTAGAGTAGTTTTTTGGACGTTATTTTTGTATATATGCACTTGCTTGTGCGACAGCCATATACTTTCATGCAACAAAGCCATTAATAATTAATAATTTAAGCATTCAGCTATTAGCAGTTAGCTAGTGCAGAATGGCAGAAATAACTAACCAGTTACAAAATTCTCAAAGCCTTACCAATCAATAATGCTTGAATCCATGAGATTGCCACGGCTGTCGCCTCGCAACCTTTCAGGATTTTGACTTCCGCGTAGCGGCACTAGCCTACTCCAGATGAGCTGCGCTTTTTCGTATAGGGGATGCTCCGCTTTCCATGTCGCGTTTGCGTTAGCATTCCGTAGGAAAGCGAAACAGCTCTAATTAAGGCTTGCTGAAAAAGTATTATGGGTGAGGGTAGGAGTCAGGAGGTAGGAGTCAGGAGTCAGGAGTCAGGAGTCAACCCACCCCTAACCCCTCCCAGGAGGGGAAATCAGGAGAAATCGGGAATTAAAGGAGCTAGTCAGAAGAATTATACCTTGATTTTTCAGGCATGAGTCAACACAAAATCCTAACTTTTTGCAGCTCCCTAGAATGAAAACCTTATACTTTTTCCCGACTTAAAAATGCTGAAACTTTTATCTATAAAGGATGTTATATTTATTCAGCAAACCCTAATTATAAATCAAGCAAATCTTTGAACTGATAATACATTTTCAAGCCATAAATTGAAGTACAAAAACGAGGGTTGAGTTGTCAAGCCATACGGGTGCATCTCATATTTGCCAAAATACTTTTTTCCTATTCCCTATTCCCTATTCCCTATTTCCTGTTCCCTGTTCCCTGTTCCCTAAAAGCGATAAATTTTTGGNCAAAAACGAGGGTTGAGTTGTCAAGCCATACGGGTGCATCTCATATTTGCCAAAATACTTTTTTCCTATTCCCTATTCCCTATTCCCTATTTCCTGTTCCCTGTTCCCTGTTCCCTAAAAGCGATAAATTTTTGGCTTTCTTCACGCATTGAGATGCACCCAGCCATACATTGTGTGGCTGGAAATCTAGATATTTCCCGGAAGCTGATAGCTAATAGCTGACGGCTGAATACTTACTGAGGGTTTGCTGAAAAAGTCTTTTTTTTAGGAGTGGGGGAGTAGGGGAGTAGAGGAGTAATTTTTTTTCTCAACTCTTCCGCAAAATCCTGACTTTTTGAGTATAAAGCAGCTCAAAATTAGGTACTTTTTGCCGACTTAAAAAGGCTAAAATATTTATCTGTTAATACTTTTATATTTCTTCAGCAAACCCTACTTAAATAATTAGGGTTTGCTGAAAAAGTTTTTTGTCAGGAGTAGGGGAGTAGGGGAGTAGGGAGTAGGGGAGTAGGGGAGTAATTTTTTTACTTAACTATGCGCCCAAAATCCGCTCCTTTTTGAGGTTAAAGAGCTGAAACAGGCGTACTTTTTACAGACCTAAAAAGCCTAAAACCAATACCAGTAAATACTTTTACATTTTTCGGACATATTTTTCTAAAGTCAATTCATATTGCCTAGACCAAGCATTTTCTCCTAGTAATGATAATCCAATGCTGGCATACTCACGACCTGCCTGATAAG
>NZ_LGSU01001013.1 GCF_002260545.1 Hydrocoleum sp. CS-953
GATAACTGATAACTGAAAAAACCCGCCCCTACAATTTTTACTCTATCTGACTCCTTCTTCATAAAACCATTTTATGTATTTCCAACTGATAACTGATAACTGAAAAAACCCGCCCCTACAATTTTTACTCTATCTGACTCCTTCTTCATAAAACCATTTTATGTATTTCCACAGGAGAGATAAAATCGTCTCTTTCTTGTCTGGTAATATAACCTGTTTCTGTTGCCATATCTCCAATTTTGATGCAAAAGTTAGTTAAAGTTTCCAAGACTTCTTTGCTATTTAATTGAAATTGCTTGTAACTGCCATCTAGAGAAAAGTTTTTATTACTATCCGAATAGCCAAAATATCGTAAGTTGCAGTTAATCTTGTTGCCAAGAGGCATTAACTCTATCGTCAGACAACAACTATCAACAAATTCTAACCGTATTGTTTCGCCTCTTGATAACTGGTCAATTTGTGTAGGTAAATCTTCTTCAAGGAGCATAGAGATATCGGGATCTAAGAAAACTTTGATTTGTTCTTTGCCTATTTCGAGCCAGATGGGGCGATCGCTTTCGTAACAAAAACGCCTAATTCCCATTTCAAAATGAGATAATTCTCCTAAGACATCTTCCGGAGGAGCAGCAAATTTTTCTAGTAAAGGGTCTCCCCATCTAATTTGAAATTTATGAAAATTATTCATTTTTACTACTCCTTTTTAAAGATTATAAATCGTCAGTATTTAAAATAGGATAGGCGGTTTTGAGAGTTCCATCTTTTTTTCTGATAATAAAAGCTCTAGTTACATTTTCTGTTACCGTTCCATCAGTATGATAAATTCTGCCAATTAGTCGTTGAAAATCGACAATATATTTACCATAATATTTGGGGATAAATCTTTCTGCCTCCACCCAGTCTTGTGCGTTTAACCATTGTCCTTGGTTAGTATTTGTACTAGCAATTCTCCCTCTAAAATTCTCTGATTTAAGTTGAGGGCCATGATGGCGTTCGATATGGTCGTAAGCTTTGGTAGATTTAGGATTATTCCACTGAGGTTCCTTTCCTTTACCTCTCCATTCAAAGCCATTACCAACTTCGATAGTTTTCTCTATTATATACTCTTGTATAATTTTCATAATCTCATCCATGAAATTTACACAAGTGTATTGCAAAACTCTAAAAACCTATTTAGAGGTTCTTTTCCTGTACCTCTCCATTCAAAGCCACTACCAACTTCGATAGTTTTCTCTATTATATACTCTTGTATAATTTTCATAATCTCATCCATGAAATTTACACAAGTGTAGTGCAAAACTCTAAAAACCTATTTATCAGAGTTTTTACTAAAAACCGCCCCTACAATTTCTTGCCGGAAATTTTCCCATCCATCAACAGCATCTAAATTAGAAACTACTCCTTTTTGCATCAAAACCACACCATCAGCAAAATCAGTAATTCCATATTCACCAGAATTATAAAGTTCTTTAATTCGAGGTACAATTTTTTCTAGTCGTTGGCGATCGCTCTTAAATGCCACCTGATATCTATTCAACCGCCACAAGTCAACAATAATATATTCTACTTTTTCAACTTCTCTTGCATCATTTCTAAATTTCATTCTGGGAAACCGCAAAACTGCTCGCCGACTTGATAAGTGGGGAATAATATAAGTTGTTGCTGCCGCGCTAGCATCATCAGGAATTTTCTCTAACAACGGTCGCATTTGACTAACGTGCTGCCATTGTTGGTGTGCGGGAACATAAACCCAAGGTTGTACTGAGTCTGGTACTAAAAAATAGAAGGTACGATTAGGATTAGATGTAAATGTAAAAAATAGTGACAAGCAAATACAAGCTACCCAAAAATGGCGAAACTTTGGTGATGGCAGTGGTGAGTTTTCAACATCTGACTCTCTCTTTCCCCACCATAAAATTGCACCGTAACATAATCCAGGTACTACAGTCATCGCATAACGAATAGTAATTGACAGTACAGACAAACCCTGAGCAGAAAATAATTTCAGTAAAGGAAATCCTGCTATCATCCAAGAAGCGGGAGCAATAGTAGGTACAAATGCTAAAGGCAACCATTGACCTAATAAATATTTGATAGTGCCAAAAAAAGGAGTAAAAATTTCCCCTATTAACCGCCAAGGGTTACTAATCATACCCCAAATAATTTCTAGAGTCGAAGCTTCGTCTCCTTCTGCATATTGACCGAATCTTTCCATCATAAATCTCTGGGAAATGTCTTCGGAAAAAATTGGCATAATTAGATTTGTCAGAGCTACCATGTAGGCAAAACTGAGGGTACAGATAGCTAAACCTNAAAAAAGGAGTAAAAATTTCCCCTATTAACCGCCAAGGGTTACTAATCATACCCCAAATAATTTCTAGAGTCGAAGCTTCGTCTCCTTCTGCATATTGACCGAATCTTTCCATCATAAATCTCTGGGAAATGTCTTCGGAAAAAATTGGCATAATTAGATTTGTCAGAGCTACCATGTAGGCAAAACTGAGGGTACAGATAGCTAAACCTATTTTAGGATAGCGTTTACTTAAAATTAGGTAAAATCCAACACCAAATAATACTACTCCTGCATCCTCTCTCACAGCTAAAATTAATACTGCTAAAATCCAAAACAGAAACCACCAGCGTTTTTCCATTGCCAGTAGCAAACTAAATACAAACAGAGGTATTTGACTAATATCATGGAAATTTGCTAAAGTAGGACCAATTACTGCGTTAGCTCCATAGAAACTAACACTAATCATGGCTGATAACTGTGGTTGTAGATATTGTCTAGCTAAGATGTATAAAACTAAACCCGCAGCAGTAACTAATGTAACTTGTAAAACTGTTAGAGTGACAGGAGATGGAAAAAGAGCATATATTGGCAACCACAACAAAAGAGCAGGGGTAAAATGTTGGCCTAAGCGGTGATAGTATACTTCGGAAAGTTGGCCTTGGTGGACTACATTTGTGGAAAGAGCTGAAGAAAGGGAACTTTGAAAAAAACGACCGTGCATACTATTCCAAAAGACTTGGTTAAATATACCCTGGTCGTAAGAGGCGTAAAAAGTATAATAGCGATGCAGGTTGAACAATAGACATATTGAAAAGAAAGCGATCGCCACCACGAACAGCATCTTGAGAGACTGATTTTTTTCTCTGCTCACCAACATCACCCACCTAAACTCAAAGCTTGCAGTATAACACTTACCAGAAATTTATATCTTACTTGAGTCATCATAACCACTTGCAAGGGTTATTATTTTTGCTGCATACTATAAACTCTAAATTATGTCAAGTGAAGATTGGATAATCTCAATACAGTTAATTCAGTGAATTTACAGTATTAGTGTCAGAATATAAAATAGAGATTAAATTATCTCAGAAATAAACTTTCTGTTATAGCAGTTGAAGCAAAGGTTGGGACATTTATCAATGCTCAAACGAGCGTCAGGGATTACTTTTGATTGTCTTGAGTGCGTCTTACATTCTGGAGAGGCTGTGTGCGGAAGTAATTCCGCACTTTATACGCCCCGTAGGAAACCTCAGAATTACGCACTCGCTTTTGTGGGGGTGAATGGCCATTTGTCCCTCCTGACTTTTGACTTGCGCGTAGCGCTATAATGGGGGATAAATTGAAAAATAATTTGTGAATGGTAAGTGGTAAACCCCGCCCTACTTGCCCAGTAAGGCCCAATATCTAGGTAGGCGGGAATATTCATGGAAAGTTATAGATGGTTAATTATTCTCTTCCTCTGCGACAACAAGATACTAATCGCCCATCTCACTTACCTAGAGATTTCGTAAAGGTGTCTTCAGAAAAATCTAATAACGACGGATTCTTACAACTTTTATTGTTTATTAATAAACGTCCTGGGTCTCAAGAACAAATCCAAGCTATTCGTAAGTCCCTAAGTAAATTAAAAACAGATTACCCTTTTGAATTTAATGTCATTGATGTAGGAGAACAACCCTACATGGCGGAACATTTCAAGTTAATTGCTACTCCTGCTCTATTAAAAATTCATCCTGAGCCAAGACAAACCCTAACTGGCACAAATTTAGTGGCTAAGTTGGAATATTGGTGGCCTCGTTGGCAACGTTCTTTAAAAGAATCTAGGTATGAGGATAATTCCCAATGTGAATCACAACAAGCTATTAGTGAGAAATTATCTGCTAGTTCAATTAGTTGCGCTGCCGAATTAATGCAAATGTCAGACGAAATTTTTCGCCTCAAGCGGGAAAAAGAACAATTGCAAGCTCAACTAAAATTTAAAGACCGCATCATTGCTATGTTAGCTCACGACTTGCGGAACCCTCTGACTGCAGTTTCGTTAGCTCTAGAAACTTTAGAGTCTACTCAAAAAACGGCAAAAAATGAGTTGCTTAAAAGTTCTACAAGTCTTGTAGAAAGGTTGACTAAGCAAGCACGTTATCAAGTGCGGGTAATTGACAGAATGATTACAGATATTTTAGAGAGACCAAGAGGGAAAAATGCCAAGTTACACATTCAACCTGAGAAATTAGATGTGGGAGCATTATGTTATGAGGTGAAAATGCAGTTTCGAGACAGAATGAGGTCAAAAAATTTGCAGTTAAGAACAGATATTCCTAATGATTTACCATTGGTTTATGCTGACCGAGAAAGAATACGTCAGGTAATAGTTAATTTGATTGATAATGCAATTAAGTATACTCCGAAAGAGGGTGAGATTCAGATTATAGTCCTCGATCGCACAACTCAAAAGGTGCAAGTGACGGTTTGTGATAGTGGACCTGGTATACCTAAGGAAAATCGCGATTGTATTTTTGAAGATTCTTTCCGACTGAAGCGGGATGAGTCACAGGAGGGTTATGGTATTGGTTTGGCTTTGTGTCGCCGGATTATTTTATCTCACTATGGTAAAATTTGGGTAGATTCTAGTCCTAATAATGGTAGTTGTTTTCATTTTACTTTGCCTGTTTATAGGTAAAAGAGGGAGTAGGGATTAGGGAGTAGGGAGTACTGNTATTTTTGAAGATTCTTTCCGACTGAAGCGGGATGAGTCACAGGAGGGTTATGGTATTGGTTTGGCTTTGTGTCGCCGGATTATTTTATCTCACTATGGTAAAATTTGGGTAGATTCTAGTCCTAATAATGGTAGTTGTTTTCATTTTACTTTGCCTGTTTATAGGTAAAAGAGGGAGTAGGGATTAGGGAGTAGGGAGTACTGAGTCGTTGGAAAAACATCTCCTCGTCTAAGATTCATTATCAGTCTATGTCCTAGCCAATTCTTTCTTTGCTATAGAATCTCTAACCGTATCTTTTACCTTGTTTTTCCTTTCTACAACATTCCCAATCAAAACTTAATTTTTTAGTTGAATAAAAAGTCATGTGTATAGACGAACGACTCTATACAGCCTTTATCATATTACAAAAATTGTGAGGATGCAATAGAAAACCTTCTCTCGCGCCGATTTTTTTTCAGGAGCGTCAGAAAATGAAAATTTTTGTGGTTTTCTATTGAGGTATAGATGGAAAAGTTTGATCAGGAAAAACTAGCATTTATGAGAGCGTCAGAAAATGAAAATTTTTGTGGCATTTATTGTAGGGAAAATTCCTGAATAATCAGGTTAAAGTATTTCTCCCATAAATTTCAATTTTCTTGAAATATAACGTTTGCCTTCCCTAACTAAATAAACCATAGCATCAGAAACTACCTCAATAGTTAGATATATCCGATCTAGTAAATGTTTTGTTATACCAATTTAATAAATGTTTGCTACAAATAGTTAGGTTACTTCTTAGGAGTCAGGAGTCAGGAGTCAGGAGTCGTATGGGAATAGGTTTTCTCTACTTTTTTGTACCTTAAATTATCTTTTTATTCAAATATAACTTCCCTAGAAAATATTTTAATCCTGCTTATTATTCGTAACATTCTTTTTTCATACTTCGTATTACACGGGTTAACCAAGCTTTGATATCATCCCAAAAGTAACCAACAGCAAATTTACTATTTTTCTTCCTTCTTCCTTCTTCCTTCTTACTTAAGTTTT
>NZ_LGSU01001014.1 GCF_002260545.1 Hydrocoleum sp. CS-953
GTGTAAGAATAGGGGGTTAGATTCAGAATAGTCAATCAATACTTTGAAACTTCTCTCTAAATAGTAAATATTTTGATGATTTTCTCAACCTCCTACCTTTAGCTCTAACCTAAGTATTCAGCAGTCAGCTATTAGCTATTAATTGATTGCCTCATAAGTAGGAATTAGTATTGATAAATTTAAGGATAATTAAAAGTATTGGAAGAAAAACTGACCTTGACGAGGGAGAATGTATATTCACTATAAAATTTTTCAAGCACTACCTTGACTCTGGGAGTTCAAGAAAATAGATTAATCTAGCTATTATTATAAAGCTGAAAAGACAAAACTTGAGAAATTATAGTAACCGAATATTTATAATTAACAGCTCTGTGTAAGAATAGGGGGTTAGATTCAGAATAGTCAATCAATACTTTGAAACTTCTCTCTAAATAGTAAATATTTTGATGATTTTCTCAACCTCCTACCCTTAGCTCTAACCTAAGTATTCAGCAGTCAGCTATTAGCTATTAATTGATTGCCTCATAAGTAGGAATTAGTATTGATAAATTTAAGGATAATTAAAAGTATTGGAAGAAAAACTGACCTTGACGAGGGAGAATGTATATTCACTATNTAACAGCTCTGTGTAAGAATAGGGGGTTAGATTCAGAATAGTCAATCAATACTTTGAAACTTCTCTCTAAATAGTAAATATTTTGATGATTTTCTCAACCTCCTACCTTTAGCTCTAACCTAAGTATTCAGCAGTCAGCTATTAGCTATTAATTGATTGCCTCATAAGTAGGAATTAGTATTGATAAATTTAAGGATAATTAAAAGTATTGGAAGAAAAACTGACCTTGACGAGGGAGAATGTATATTCACTATTTATGAAACAGCTAATAGGGGTTAGCTTTTAGCTATCAGCAATAAAAATGAAATATTAATAAGTGTCAATCATATTATCGGTTAAAAATGTAGTAGAAGTTAAGCTAATACTTGCTTCATTTATTATTAAAAAGCTGTTTAGCTAGCGCACAACGCGCGTTTTTCATGTCGGCGACAGCCGAAACGCGGAGCGACATGTTTGCGGAGCATTCCGTCAGGAAATGGGTAGCATTCCGTAGGATGAGCTAAATGCTTACGGAGTAAATGCTTTATATTCAGTAATTTTAGTTCTTTTCATTGTTATTTTTCCCAGCTATAAAATATAGCATGACTTTTTAAAGCTGCTATAATAGATACCGCTTTTTTTCAAATATATAGCCAAAATAAATTAGATTTGGTATGACTTCTTTTAAGGATTAAGTTGAACTTTATAGTATTTCTCAGTAAGCATGAGATACACTTGTATTTTTATTCCCTATTCTCTGTCCCCTATTCCCTAAAACCTAGAATTTTGTATCTAAGTATTATAGAAATCCTGATTACTGAAAGTATTATCAGAGATAAGTTCCCTGTTTCCTAATACTTATAATTAGGGTTTGCTGAAAAAGTATTTTTTAAGTAGTAGGGGAGCGGGGGAGTAGTGGAGTAATTTTTTTCCCGACTCTTGCCGAAAATACTAAATTTTTGATTTTTCGGGAACCGTGCATTAAGGGCTGAAAACCTGGTACTTTTTACCGAATAATTAAGGTTTAAAGCCCCTCATTAGCAAGGAGAAACAATGAATTTATTTTCCTTTTATTCAATCCTCTTCCTTTTAGAGAGAGGTAATTATCCATTATCAATTATCAATTATTGAACGACCTAAAAAGACACCTTATTTCTTGTAAATGCTTTGAGATTGATTCAGGAAGCCCTAATTACTTGTTGACCTAGAAATTAAGATTTAAGTAAGCATTCAGCTATTAGCGGTCAGCTATCAGCAATGAAAATGAACCTAAATAGCTAAATTTAGCGGATGCTTTTGCTTTTACCTAGACTTTTAATTCTCACTCAACCTCAATCCTAATTCGTACTATAAATGGAATAAACGAGGAATGCTGAGAGCTGATAGCTGACGGCTGAATGCTTACAGATTTAAAGCCTCTCCTTTCAGGGAGAAAAAAATTTCTTTTTCAGTAATCTTTCTATTACGGAAAAACTAATTATTAATTGTCAATTATTAATTATTAATTATTAAACCCTACCTTTTTGTAATGCTAATTTTGAGGTGTAATTTAGATGAATTTATCAAAAAATCCCGTCTTATCACTGTCAATAATTCTACTTTCTTTAACAGTAAATGGATGTACCATCTCTAACAAAAAATTACCACCATCTCCTGAAGTAACTCAAGAGCAGCAAAAGAAAGTATTAACTCCTGAAGAAATACACGAAAAAGTTTTAACAATTGACGGTCATATAGACTGGCCTTATCGTCAATATAGATATCCTGATTTTCAACCCAATATCAGACATCAACCAGGAGAATTAGACAGTGGTCAATGGGATATTGTTCGGATGGAAGAAGGTGGATTAGATGCTGTCTTTATGGCAATATTTACTCCTCAAAAAGAACGCGATCGCCAAGGTCACGAACAGGCAAAAGCAAAAGCCATTAAGATGATTGAAATAACAAAAAAGATGGCAGAGGAAAATTCAGATAAAGTTGAACTTGCCTTAAATCCACAGGATGCTGAACGGCTGGATAAAATGGGAAAAATGGCAATATTTATGGGAATGGAAAATGGCTATCCAATTGGTAAAGATATTAGTAATGTTAGATTTTTCTACGACCAAGGTATTAGATATATAACAATCACCCATTTCAAAAACAATGAACTTGGCGATTCTTCTACCGATAAAAAACAAGAATGGAATGGGTTAAGTGACCTAGGAGAAAAAGTTGTTAAAGAAATGAATCGTTTAGGTATCATGGTCGATATTTCTCACGTCCATGATGATACATTCTGGGATGTAATTAAGTTAACAAAAGCACCAGTTATTGCATCTCATTCTAGTGCTAGGTCTCTCGAAAATCATCCTCGAAATATGAGTGATGAAATGTTAAAAGCTGTTCAAGAGAATGGTGGGGTTGTACAAATTTGTATTTTTGATACCTATATTAAAAAACTACCCCAAACAGCAGAAAGAAAAAAAGCAATGAAAACAATTGCCAAAGAAATAACTGCTTATTGGCAAGGAAAACTGAGTCAAGTAGAAATAGAAAAATTTAGATAAAAATATGATCTAATTAATGATAAATATCCCAAAAATCAACCCACTGTTGCTGATGTAGTAGACCATATAGATTATATGGTAAAAGTTATGGGTATTAATCATGTTGGTATTGGTTCAGGTTTTGATGGCGGTGGTGGAGTTAGAGGAATAAATGATGTTTCAGAAATGCCAAATATTACAAAAGAATTAGTAGCACGGGGATATACTGAAGAGGATATTCAAAAAATTTGGGGTGGAAATTTAATGAGAGTTTTTAGTGAAGTGCAAAAGGTAGCAAGAGAAATTCAGAAGGAAGAAATATCTGGAAAATAACTTTGTAAAATGATTTATTTATACCAAATTCACAAAAGTAAGTTACATCTTAATTTGTGATTTATTCCTNGAAATTCAGAAGGAAGAAATATCTGGAAAATAACTTTGTAAAATGATTTATTTATACCAAATTCACAAAAGTAAGTTACATCTTAATTTGTGATTTATTCCTATAGTAAATCAATATATAAATCCTATTTTATTCGTTTCAAAAATCTTGCCAATGCTTGGAAATAGGTTTAGAGGCAATAGTAAATTAGTAAGAGTTTCAGAGTTTATTTCTAGTTTTTGAATTTTAATATTTTATCTAACGAGGTTTGGTCTCCAAACCAGAGCAAAGAAGGGATTTTAGAGACCAAACCCATACAGTTTTTTCTCTCATCTCATTCCTGATTGTTATAAATTAGTATTAGACTATGATTGAGATTTTATTTTCGGTTGTATCTGCTGTTTTTCCAGTTGGGTGTATAGTTTTAACTGGTTTTATATTTGGCAAAAATTTTTCCATTGATGAACTGACACTTTCTCGACTAGCTTTGTATGTTTTATTTCCTGCATTACTAACCGATATAATGTATCGAACTACTATTAGTATTGAGGAAGCAATAGGAATATTTATAGCCTTTGGGTTAACTTATATTTTACTCTGTTTAATAGCTTGGGGAATAGGAAATAGATTAGGTTTTTCAGAGTCTCTACAAAAAAGTTTATTGGCGACTACAGCTTTACCTAATTCTGGAAATATGGGATTACCTGTAACTTTATTTGCATTAGGAGAAGCAGGTTTAGAAAGGGCAGTAATTTATTTAATATCATGGAATTTAATTGTGATGAGTACAATGCCTGCTATTCTCAAAGGTGGGGGGTTTAGGTCTGGTATTATTTTTACTCTAAAACTGCCCATAATTTGGGGAATGATTTTAGGTTTAACTCTGAACTTATGGGATATTGAATTACCTCTGAAATTGGATGATGGTTTACACCTTTTAAGAGGAGCTACAATTCCAATTGCTTTATTATTGATGGGAATACAAATATCTAAGAATCGTTTTCTACCAGGTACTTATGAATTATGTGCTAGTTTAGTCCGTTTGTTAGGAGCAGGATTTGTTGCTTATTTAGTTGGTAAAATTCTGAGTTTGGAAATGCTTGATTTACAAGTGTTAGTATTACAAAGCGCTATGCCAAGTGCTTTAACTTCTTTTATCATAGTTAATGAATTTGGTGGTGATGCAACAAGAACTTCTAGAGTTGTGATAGTATNACCAGGTACTTATGAATTATGTGCTAGTTTAGTCCGTTTGTTAGGAGCAGGATTTGTTGCTTATTTAGTTGGTAAAATTCTGAGTTTGGAAATGCTTGATTTACAAGTGTTAGTATTACAAAGCGCTATGCCAAGTGCTTTAACTTCTTTTATCATAGTTAATGAATTTGGTGGTGATGCAACAAGAACTTCTAGAGTTGTGATAGTATCAACACTATTATCTTTTTTAACTTTGCCTATAGTATTATGGGCGATTGGAGCAGCATCTTGATGTTATGCTAATTAGGGCATACTGAAAAATTTTTTGTTTTGAAAAGCAATCAGTAAGAGGCAATAGGCAACAATTTTTAGAGGTTTAATTTGAGTCAAATATTTCACTATAATAGTTCAACTCTTGCAGGTTCTCTTGAATACTTCATATCTAATAATTGCCAAGAGATGAATTAATAATTTTCTGCAAAATTTTAATTTCAAACTTGCTATTAAGGTTAGAGTTTTATTTAAGTTTTCAGACTATATTCAAAGCCCTAATATTAACTAAAATATGGCAAAAAGCTTAAGTATTTATACCATTTTGATAAATTTTTACTACAGATAGGCAGGTAATTTTTTAGGAGTCAGGAGTCAGGAGTCAGGAGTCGTATGGGAATAGCTTTGATGCCATTGATTAGTTCATATTCGATCTTATTAGTCAAATGGACATCTCCTGTAAAGTCTTTTTCTTGCCCTTATTATTCGTAACATTCTTTTTTCAAATTGGTATTAGCAGTTTGCTAGACTCTTATAGCAATTACCAAAAGTAATGCTGTACTTCAGCTTGACTTCAGAAGTCAAATAGTTACCAAGATTAAAAGTCTATTTTTGACAATTATTAGTCGGTTAGTATTGTTTTTTCCTACTTTTAACCTCTCCCGTACAGACGTTGTATGCAACGTCCCTACCCACACTTCCCCACGCAATCATAATATAGTATTTTTTTTGAGAAATGGTATTATACAGGAACTGCGTTATCAGCAATTAGCTAAGTAAATTATGCAAAATTAATTACAGATACTCTAGATACTCAACACCCTATACTGTAAAAATCAAAGGGAAGAAAATTAGGTAATTAATTTTGCCTAGGCACTTATATTGAGCAATAATTATGAGAATATAAATCCCTATCTAAAGTTATCTCTATTCTCTTTTTTCAAAGCTAAAAGTTGAATGCTTACTAAAAAGCTGAAAACAATATTACCTAATACTAAATTCAAACAAGATAGTTCATTAATGGATAATGGATAATGGATAATGGATAATGGATAATGGATAATTACCTCTCCCTTTTAGGGA
>NZ_LGSU01001015.1 GCF_002260545.1 Hydrocoleum sp. CS-953
TGTGTTCCTTGACCGTTATTAATACTTTAGCTAGTTTATTTCGGTTTGTAAAGGGTTTTAATAATATTGTTTTTGAAGTTATCTATAAGTTTTTTTTATTCTTTGTGATTTTTCTAAAGATTCACTTAACACAATATAATTTTACTGTCAATATCTATAGCGCTACACGCTAGGGAATAGGGAATAGGGAATAGTAAACTGTCAAATGGTTTTCCTAGGTCATGCTGCGCAAACAGGATTTAGAAATGTCAAGAGCCTTAATAAGTAGCGCTATACTTAATTTTAATCATCATCTTTCATATTGCTCAATTGGCACATTTAAAACTCTTCCTTTGTTTGGTAGTGCTTCAAGGAAGTGTGGGAAGTCTGGGAAGACGTCCGAAAGTAGGAAGACTTCCAAAAGTAGGAGGAATAATTGTAGCTGTATCTTTAAATTATGCAAGTCTGCCAGCCGTCCTAACTTTTTAGTCTTAAAGGCTGAAAAATTTGCACTTTTTTCGCTCCCATGTGGGCGCTTAACCTTGATATATCAGTGCTTTGGAATTATATTGGCCAGCCATATTTACTTATCCCACACTTTGCTGATGCACTACCCTTTGTTTCTAGGCATTTTTATTTTCCCCCTCTTAGCCCACATCCCTTTACTGGCGCTCTTACCGAAAAATTACATACATCGTTACAACCAAAACACAGTAGGGGCGATTCATGTTTGCGGAGCATTCCGTAGAAAATCGCCCCTACTGTGGTCTACCGAAATGAAAACCGCTGTAAAATATAAAGCCTCTCAATGTAATGAACAAAAAAGAAAAAAATCCTCTGAGCAAATCCTCTTGTTGATCGGAAAAGGTAATTATTAATTATTTAATTATTGAACCATCTTTATTCCAAGGAACTGTATATATCTAGCCATGTCGCTCGAATAGGTAGGGAATAATTTTATCAAGCAAAAAAATTGAGTTACTCATAGCAGTAGGCGTTACTGGTAGGTAATTCCCATTAATTTGGCTCCGAAATCTGAAGCAAGCCTGCCGAAAAAATCAACTTGGCGCGATTAATAGACTCCTGTTCTTCTTCAGTCGCTGGTCTGAACTCGTGCCCAGTAAATGCGCCAGCAGCGTACATATGTTGAACATGAACAAATCCCTTCGGTTTGGCTGGGTGTTGCCATTCTGGGTTAGCTTTGCACGAACGACTACAGGTGTAGTAATTGCAAGGAACAACCTTTGATTTTCTTACTGTTTGAGTCCTTCCACATCCAGGACAAGAAACGGTTACTCTCTCTGCGGCTTTATATTTTGCCATGAGGGTCTATATGTTTTACACTTTGATTGTACTACCAAATGGTATCACCATGGCAAGGGAGCGACGGTTAAATATTCGCTTCATTAATTGATAATTGATAATGGATAATTGATAATTACCTCTCCCTAAAACGGATAGGATTGAATAAAAGGAAATTTTTTTTGTTTCTCCACGGTGAGTGAGAGGCTTTAAACCTTAATTATTCGGTAACTGACAAAGAGTGGGAAGGGTTAAAGGCTTACGCATGCAAAAAATGACTGAGCATGGCAGAGGTTATTCGTTTTTCCGAATAATTAATAATTAAATAATTCGCGCCTTGAAGCCTCCCCTTGGATAGGGGAAAAAAGCGGTCGTTTGCGGAGCATTCCGTAGGAAAGCGTCCCGGAGGGAACGGTCTCCCGAAGAGTGCAGAGCCACTGCCTCTTCCAGAGGAGCTGCGCTAACGTTAACGCCATATCCAATCGACCAAGAGAAGAAATAATATTTCCTTATATTCAATTCTGTAACGGTTTTAACTAGAGGTAATTATCCATTATCCATTAGAGACTGGAGAGTAAAATAATTCTTAAGAGACCAAAGGAGTGACTAAAATCTAAAAGCGGTAATACTTCAAGGGATTGAAAGAAGGTAGATAGAGAAGTATTNTCAATTCTGTAACGGTTTTAACTAGAGGTAATTATCCATTATCCATTAGAGACTGGAGAGTAAAATAATTCTTAAGAGACCAAAGGAGTGACTAAAATCTAAAAGCGGTAATACTTCAAGGGATTGAAAGAAGGTAGATAGAGAAGTATTCAGTACATATATTCCTGATTAAGGGGACAAATATTTGCCCTTGTATTTCTTCCTCCCTATTCCCTATTCCCTATCTCCTTTTTATATTTCCTGATACATTCAATCTCTTATCCATTAATGAAATACAGTCTCTGTCTGAGGGCGATAGATAGTGAGTTCATCTCGGCACTGTTGTATTTCTCACCTACGGCATTGGTCAGGCAATGTAGCTAGACTCACACACCCCTGATATCGACACTCACCCTATCGGTTAGAGTGTAGGGCTTCCAGTCTAATAGCTAAAAGACCTATATATTTATAACAAAATATAACTGAATATGTTAAATACTCTAAATTTAGATGTTGGCCTTGATAAAGATGCCTATAAAATACAGTTAGAAGGACTGATGCGACAGTTAAGATCGCTACAGAAAGCTTGTTGGCAAAACAAATTACCTATGCTGATAGTTTTAGAAGGTTGGGCTGCAGCAGGTAAGGGCGCTTTAGTTAAACAAATAGTAGGATATATGGACCCACGGGGTTTTGTTGTCCATCCAATTTGGCCGACTACAAAACAAGAGCAACAATATCCTTTTCTGTGGAGGTTTTGGCAAAAAATTCCTAGAGCAGGACAAATATCCCTATTTTATCATAGTTGGTACACCCACGTCCTAGAAGACCGATTGTTGAAAAGTGTGTCAGAAGCAGATGTACCAATAATTATGCGACAAATCAATGCTTTTGAACGTCAGATGGTCGATAATGGGGCGGCGATCGCCAAATTCTGGATTCATTTGGGCAAAAAAGAACTGAAGAAGCGCTTAAAACAAACTGCAGACGACCCTTTAAGAGCTTGGCGAGTTAGAAGTCAAGACTGGCAACAAGCGAAAAATTATGAAAAATATACTGCCTTTGCGGAGGAAATGCTAATTCATACTAGCACAGGATTTGCTCCCTGGACTTTAGTTGAAGGAAACTGTCAACGTTGGGCAAGAGTTAAAGTCTTGACAGAAATTGTCTCAATACTAACTCAAGCTTTAGACCAAATGCATATTAGGGCGCCACGACCAAATAATCCTCTTCAAGAACAACTCAAACCTACCGAACGAGATTTTTTGGCTCAAGTAGATTTGACCCAATGCTTTTCTCCGAAACAGTATAAAAAGTCATTAAACCAGCAGCAAGAACTTTTGAGTAAACTGCAATTGGAAATATACAAGCATCAACTACCTGTTTTAATCTTATTTGAAGGGTGGGATGCTGCTGGTAAAGGTGGGGCAATTAAGCGGTTGACCGATAACTTGGACCCTCGTAGTTATATAGTTAATGCTTTTGCTGCACCAACAGAGGAGGAAAAAGCCTATCATTATCTTTGGCGTTTCTGGAAAAAGTTGCCAGAAGCAGGAAAAATTGGTATTTTTGACCGCAGTTGGTATGGTCGAGTATTAGTGGAGCGAGTGGAAAGATTTGCCACAGAGTCAGAATGGCAGTGTGCTTATCGGGAAATTAATGAGTTTGAGGAACAATTGACCACTGCAGGTTATGTTTTGGTTAAGTTTTGGTTACATATTAGTCAGGAAGAACAGCTCAGGCGGTTCACTGAGAGACAAAACGACCAATTTAAGCAGTATAAACTTACTGAAGAAGATTGGCGCAATAGAGAAAAGTGGCAAGTTTATGAAGTAGCTGTAAATCAAATGATTCAGCGTACAAGTACGCCAACTGCTCCTTGGACTTTAATTGCGGGTGATAATAAACGTTATGCTCGTGTTAAAGTAATCCAAACAGTCACAGAAGCAATTAATTATCAACTGAAGTATAGATAAAATAATTTGACTTTTATTTTTATATATGGGAAATGGTGCATCAACTCACTTAATTGATGCAGCTAATAATCCAAATTTTCTCAGGACAGAAATCAAAAAATTATGCTGATCATTTTAACCAGAATAGTATTTTGCATACTATTAATTTGTATTACTCTATCACTCTGGAAAAGCTGTGGTGATGATAAGAGGAACTTAATTTATAAGTTATTGATGGTATTTTCAATTATTTTGTTGATACTAGCTTTTTATGCACCAGATAGTCCGATAGGTGCTGCTGTTTTTAGGTTTCTAGCTTTTGCATTTAAACCCCTTGGTTTTTCGATTATATTGTTAGTTTATGCGACTACTCTAATATCGGGTGGGGACATAAAAGGTCCAGCACCAACCCTGATTATTACAGCCTTGATAGTTCTGATAATTACTAGCGCACCAGTATTTGCTGTATGGGCAGCTCAAGAAGCAGAAGAAGATGCAATAGAGGTTGTTTCTGTTTCAGCTTGCTGTGATGAAAAAGCAGATGCAATTGTTTTATTAGGTCAAGGAACAACTCAACCAATAATACCTGATAGAATACAAGTTCAGCTAACAAAAACTGCAGAGCGAATTATCCATGCTGCTGAATTATATAAAAAAGGTTTAGCTCCTTACATTATTGTTAGTGCTGGTCCAAGAATTGGAGCAGATTTTGATCTTAATAAAGTTGAAGCTCAAGATATCAGAAGGGTTTTAGGTTTATTGGGTGTTCCAAGAGGTGCTATTATTATTGAACCAAATGGCTCGACAGTACATGAAAGTGCTGTTGAAACTCGTGAAATATTAGATGAAAGAGGTTTAGAACCTACAGTTATTCTTGTTACTTCTGCGATTCAAATTCGTCGTGCTAGTTTAACTTTCACTGACTTAGGTATGAGGACTATTCCTGCTCCTACAGACTTTAATACTGTAAATCCTTATGAAGATTCTTCCTATCGTTTTGTACTAGCAGATTTTCTGCCTAATGCAGAAGCACTTTTACTAACTACTGAAGTTTGGGAAGAATATTTAGCATTGTTTTACTATTTCCTACGAGGTTGGTTAGCTCCTGGTTTCTAAATAACCATTTTTTTTCTTTCATATAATTTAGTTTATGCCCTACTCAAAAAACTTTTTGAGAGAGGGGCATTTTTATTTTATTGAAAGTTGTGTATCTCTCTAATACAAAATTCATAAATGTTTGCTACATCTTCTTGAGAGGTGGGAGTAGGTTTTTTAGGGATAAGACCAATTACCATGCATTAATGCTATACTTCAGCTTGACTTCAGAAGTCAAATAGTTACCAAGATCCAAAGTCTGTTGCGTGACAATTATTAGTCGGTTAGTATATGTAGTGCTGTGTCAAGCCTTAAATGTTACTTGATAAAAATGCTAGGATGCTGATTTTCAAAGCTTTTACTTAAAAATCTAATACACCATTTTAAGCTTGAGGCGCTAGTAGGTTTTTTCTACTTTTAACCTCTCCCCCCACCTCCCACACTTCTCACACTTCCCCAATCAATTATCTATAGCATTCTTTTTGAGAAATGGTATAAGATATCTTTGTAGTTTGCCCACGAATAGCTAAAAAAATTTCTCTTACTTATTTATAGCAATCCTATTTTATTCATGTCAAAAATCTTGCCACTTTTTAGGAATAGGTTTGGAGGCAATGGTTAATGGGTAAGGATTTCGGAGTTTATTTCTAGTTTTTGAATTGTTACAACCTATTTAATATGTAGTGCTGTGTCAAGCCTTAAATGTTACTTGATAAAAATGCTAGGATGCTGATTTTCAAAGCTTTTACTTAAAAATCTAATACACCATTTTAAGCTTGAGGCGCTAGTAGGTTTTTTCTACTTTTAACCTCTCCCCCCACCTCCCACACTTCTCACACTTCCCCAATCAATTATCTATAGCATTCTTTTTGAGAAATGGTATAAGATATCTTTGTAGTTTGCCCACGAATAGCTAAAAAAATTTCTCTTACTTATTTATAGCAATCCTATTTTATTCATGTCAAAAATCTTGCCACTTTTTAGGAATAGGTTTGGAGGCAATGGTTAATGGGTAAGGATTTCGGAGTTTATTTCTAGTTTTTGAATTGTTACAACCTATTTAGTATTGCTATATTACTT
>NZ_LGSU01001016.1 GCF_002260545.1 Hydrocoleum sp. CS-953
TTTGATTTTTCGGGAACCGTGCATTAAGCAGCTCAAAAACAGGTAATTTTTCAAGACCTAAAAATGCTAAAATCTTGATCTGTAAATACTTTTATATTTAATCAGCAAGACCTAATTAGGACTTCGTAGTTGTACTTTAGCCCTGCAAATATATCTACAAGTGCTAAAGGGCAACTACAGACAAAGACTTTTTTATAACTAATTATCCAAATATAATATTACCTAAATAGAGTGTGCTGAAAAACTCTTTTTTAAGGAGTAGGATAGCAGGGAAGTAGGGGAATAATTTTTTTGCCTAACTCTTGGCAGAAATGCTGACTTTTTGATTTTTCGGGAACCGTGCATTAAGAGGTGAAAAACAGGTAATTTTTCAAGACCTAAAAATGCTAAAATCTTGATCTGTAAATACTTTTATATTTAATCAGCAGAGCAATAATTAGGACTTCGTAGTTGTACTTTAGCCCTGCAAATATATCTACAAGTGCTAAAGGGCAACTACAGACAAAGAATTTTTTATAACTAATTATCCAAATATAATATTACCTAAATAAACCTAGTTAGTTTCTAAGAAAAATCCTTGGTTTAAACAATAGATATCTACAAAAAACCTAATTTATTCGGTTCCCGTGCATAAGTCTTTCGCTATTCAGAATAATTATTGATCGAACCTTCGGCAGCGATCGCCGACCTATTACTATGAATAACCTGCGATAATATGGGTTGGCTAATACTCATTCTATTTGCTTCAGTTTCAGTCCAACGCACAACCCAGTTAGGTTGTATTCCTAAAACAACGATCAGAACTGCTAAAATAATTCCTGGTATTCTATCTGACAATTGCACTGGAGACAAATTAATTACTATTTCAGATAACCTCCCAAAAAATACTCGGTTAGTTAAAAGCAAAAAATAGACTGATGTTAACCCGGTTCCGATCATACATAGAATAGTTGGAACCGTAAAAACATTGAAACTACCTCTAAACACTAAAAATTCTGAAATAAATCCAGCCATTCCTGGAATACCAGCACTTGCCATTACTCCCAAAATCATTAGACTGCCAACTATTGGTAAACCTTGTTCTGGGTTTAACAGACCGCGCAATATATCTATATCCCGTGTACCTGCTTTTTTGTAAACTACTCCCACTAATAAAAATAGTAAAGCAGAAATTAGACCATGGCTAATCATTTGAAACACTGTTCCCAAAATACTAAGAGGAGTTGCCGCTGCACTAGCTAACAAAATGTAACCCATGTGACCAACCGAACTATAGGCCACCATCTTTTTCATGTCTTTTTGGGCAATGGCATTAAATGAAGCATAAAGCACACTAACTACTGCCCATATTGCTAACCAGGGAGAAATATACACCCAAGCTTCAGGAAACATATTTAATCCAAATCTCAGCAAACCATAAGTTCCTAGTTTTAATAGCACTCCTGCTAAGAGTATGGAAATTGGTGAGGAGGCTTCAACGTGAGCATCTGGTAACCATGTATGGAAGGGAACTAGAGGAATTTTAATTCCAAAACCGATGACTATTGCTCCCAATAACAATAGTTGAGTTGCTAAAGGTAGGGTATGAGCAAATGCTTGGTCGTAAGCAAAATTGGAAGAACCGCTTAACCATACTACTCCCAGAAATCCAGCTAGGACTAGAATTCCTGAAATTGCTGTATAGATGAGAAATTTGGTGGATGCGTAACCTCGTCTTGGCCCTCCCCAGATAGCAATTAATAGGTATAAGGGAATGAGTTCTAGTTCGTAAAAGAGGAAAAACAGCAGTAAATCTTGAACCAGAAAGGCTCCAAATACGCTAAGTGCTAATAACAGTATGAGAGAGTAATAAAAACGAGGTCTTTTGATTGATTCGTCTGTGGCATAGATGGCAATAGTGGTTAACAGACTGTTTAATACTACTAATGGCAGAGATAAACCGTCCATTCCCAAGGAGTAGCTTAAACCTAGGGAGTCTATCCAGGGAAAAAAGACAACGAATTGTTGATTTGGATCTTGTGGATTGAATTGCGTAAGTAGCACTAAAGACCATAAGAAGCTAATAATAGCTACTGTTAAAGCTAGTTGACGGGCTAATTTTGGCGAGACAGTGCTTGGCCAAAAACTAATAATACCTGCACCAATTAGTGGAACTAAAATAAGACCATTGAGCATTTTTTGATATTTTCTTTTGAGGGAATTTACCGATAATTTTGCAATTCTACTATAGAGCTATAGGAGATGGACAATCTTTAACAAAGCCAGAACTCAGAAGTTAGAAGTTAAATTATTGCTGTGGCTAAATTTCAGAGTTTGAGAATATTTGCCCTAGTAATGGTAACTGCTATAAATCAACATCACAGATTAATCACAAATCAAAAACTGGAAATATTTTCATTACTGTTGCGATATACGCAATAGTAGAGCATCAAACCTATATCAAAAATGAACTGAGAGTCATTAATGTTCCTAGTTAAGTCAATCTATATATCAACGTCACGGATTAATTATTAATCAAAAACTGGAAATATATTCATTACTGTTGCGCAATAGTAAAGCATCTTACCAAAAATCAACGGGACGTTGAAAGCCCCTGCTCTTTAGAGAGGGGATGAAAACAGACACGGCAGGTTTAAAGGTGCTGTCCAGTTTTTAATTAAATATGGTCATACTTGCGTGAGTTTTTCTGGCCCTACTGGGACAGATTTTAATTGTTGAGCTAAATCTTCATCAGTTGGAAAACAGACAGTACTTGGAGCGGGATTGTTTTCAGAATGTAAGTGAATCCTAATTGATGCTTTTTCCGGAAAGGCATTTTTGATGTTTTATCATATATTAGTATACTCATAGCAATTCAGATTTCATGGAGGTGATAATCTTGAATGTCTAGTTATGGATGTCAACAAAATTTAATTAACCCTGACAAAGAATTAATTGCAATACTTGAGTTTATTTGTTCTGAATCTCACAAACTAACCAATTGTGGTATTTATTATGGTCGCCAATTATTTTTCAAATCCAAAAAAATAATTGGCAAGTATGACCTAGAAAAAGAGTACAAATCAAATAAACATTATCAAGCTTTATATTCCCAGGCAGCACAGCAAATATTAAGGTCTGTTGCGGAATCTTTTAAATCATTTAAAGAGTTAAACAAAAAATACAAAAAGGGTAATCTGCATTTTCAACCAAGGATTCCTAAATACCGAAAAAAAGATGGTTTGGCAATAGTGACATATCCCAAACAAGCTTTAAGAATTGTTGGGAATCAAATCAGAATTCCTCTAGGAACAACCATAAAACGATGGTTTAAATTAGACAGTTTTTTAATACCAATGCCATCTAATCTACAGTTTGTAGACCTCAAAGAATTACGGATACTACCGCGTAATCAATGTTTCTATGTGGAGTTTGTCTACAAGAAAGAGGTTGCACCTCAACATGAATTAAATCCTCAAAATGTTTTGGGAATCGACCCTGGTATTAATAATTGGTTAAGTTGCGTTTCTAACGTTGGTACTAGCTTGATTATTGATGGATGCAAGGTGAAAAGCCTGAATCAGTGGTATAACAAACGAGTTTCTACTTTGAAAGAAGGTAAGCCACAAGGTTATTGGGATGAGCAATTAGCCAAGATCACAGAAAAACGTAACCGTCAAATGAGAGATGCAGTTAATCAAGCTGCAAGGTTGGTTGTTAACCACTGTATTAAACATCAAATTGGTACGGTAGTTTTTGGATGGAATCAAGGACAACGGCAAGAGGCAAATTTAGGCCAAGTGACCCAATCATTTGTACAAATACCCACAGCTAAACTTAAAGAACGAGTCAAACAATTGTGTGAGGAACACAAGATTAAATTTGTGGCAACAGAAGAGTCATATACCAGTAAGGCTAGTTTTTTAGATGGGGATTTTCTGCCTACTTTCGGCGAAAAACTTGAAGGGTGGAAAGCATCAGGGAAAAGAGTTAAACGTGGGATGTACCAAACAGGCAAAGGTTTGTTAGTTAATGCTGATTTAAATGGTGCAGCGAATATACTTCGTAAAGTAGAGACACAATTAGGTATAAACCTAGTCAAGGTCTGTAGGCAAGTTTTGACCCTTGCTACCAGGTTAAGGATCTGGGAAACCAAAGCTAAAAAGCGAAACAGGACGGCTTTAGCCTCCTATGTAGCAACAGCTTAGAATCCCCGCGCTTTTAAGCCGGGGAGAGGTCAAGACAACTCGTCATTAAAATCTTTCTGCATCGCAAAAATATCTTGATTATGCTACAATAGTATTATTTTAATAATACATAATAGTTTTGCGAAACAATATCGCTTTGGGAAAAGGCCGTAAAAAGCTTCAGCGATATTCTTGTGCATAGTATATAGGAGGTGTGGGAAGTAGGGGAAGTGGGAGAAAAAATATATATTATCACCATTATTATGTAGGACTACCCTTACTTCTGACTTTTAACTTCTTACTTTTGACTTGATGAGGATGGATAGAAAAACAGTAGAATCAGGATTAATATTACTTGCTCTGACAGGTTCTCAAGCTTACGGGACTTCCACACCCACATCTGACAGTGACTATAAAGGAGTTTTTATTGCTCCCAAAGATTACTATTTAGGCTTCAAATCTTTTGAACAAAAAGACCGAGATTGGGATGAACCAGGAACAGGTTTATTTCCAGTATTAGATAATGTCAAAGATTGTGTAATTTATGAGTTAAGAAAATTTCTCACACTGATTTATAACAATAATCCGAATATATTAGAAACACTCTGGTTAGATGTAGATTTTTACTTACATTTATCGGCAGTGGGAAAAAAGCTAATTTCTTATCGTCAGGCATTTATTTCTCAGAAAATCAGAGCTTCTTTTGCAGGTTATGCTTACTCTCAAATTAAACGAGTTGAAACTCATAGAAAATGGTNGGTTAGATGTAGATTTTTACTTACATTTATCGGCAGTGGGAAAAAAGCTAATTTCTTATCGTCAGGCATTTATTTCTCAGAAAATCAGAGCTTCTTTTGCAGGTTATGCTTACTCTCAAATTAAACGAGTTGAAACTCATAGAAAATGGTTATTAAATCCTCCAGAAAAAAAGCCAGTACCTCAAGATTTTGGTTTGAATGAAAATAGCTATCGACCTTTAACAAAATCTGAAGTTAATGCTTTTATGGAATTTCTATATATGTTGGTTAGAGACTGCATAGAATTTTTAGAGCCTGCTCAACAATTAAGAGACTTGCTGTTAGAAAAAATTGATTATAAAGGCATTCTCAAACAACATCCAATTTCTGAAGAGTTATTACCGAAACTTCAAGAATATACAAGGGCAAAAAATGATTTTATTCATCTGTTGCACTTAACTCAAGCTTATCGGCAAGCTCTAAGTCAATGGGAAGCTTATTGTAGTTGGAATAAAGGTAGGAATTTGCAACGGAAGGAGTTAGAAAAAAAGTGTGGATATGATGCCAAACATATGAGTCATTGTATTCGGTTGTTAAGAATGGGAATTGAAATTTTGCGGGATGGAGTTTTGTATGTGAATCGAAAAAAAGCTGGTGATGCTGAATATTTGTTATCTATTAGAAATGGGGATGTTTTTTATGAAGAAGTGAAAAATTTAGCTGATGATTTATTTGCGGAAATTAAGGAGGTTAAAACAGAATTGCCAGAACAAATTGATAAGGAATTTTTGAATCATGTTTGTGTGGAATTAGTGGAAATGGCAGGTGTTTGTTAATTAGGGTTTGCTGAAAAAGTATGAGTGGTAAGGGTAGGAGCCAGGAGTCAGGAGTCAGGAGTCAGGAGTCAGGAGTCAGGAGTCAGGAGTCAGGAGGGATGTTCAACAATTAATAATTACCTCTTCTTATAAATAAGAGGATTGAATAAAAGGATTTTTTTTATTTTTTCTCTTGAAATAGAAGGCTTTATACCTTTATTTTTCGGTAAATTTAGAGAACGTAGAAGAAAGAATTATCCCTTAATTTTTATGCCCTTATCTGCCTAAAATACTCACTTTTTAACTTTTTATATCATGTGCCCCCTCCGGGGGAGCTACGAATTGCGGATAATCACTTATAA
>NZ_LGSU01001017.1 GCF_002260545.1 Hydrocoleum sp. CS-953
ACCAGGTACACGGAGTACGGACGGCCAAACTGTAGGATTATTTGCTGCGGGTAGAAGCACTTGTCCGTCAAAGAAGGCTTCTATGTATACTTGGTTATAGCCTTGATTAACAATTTTATCAAGTATCCTATCAATTTCTCCTGGTCTGGCATCACAAGGATATATTCGTAACCAAATACCTTGATTCCTCGGCCAATTTCTCAGGCGACAATTGCCAACTTCTCTGCTATGTTGAATATGAATATCTTGATATTGTTTTTCTGCATCTTTATCTCCTCCTAAAACTGCTTGACGAAGATTTTCTTTTTCGGCGATCGCTTCTGGTGATAACCGACAATAAATATCTGTTTGTGCTTGTGCTTGTGCTTTTGCAGGAAACCAGAGGTAGGAATTTAGTATCAGACTAAATAAAATTGCTCCTAAATTACTTATATGGAAACATTTTTTAGTTTTAATTTTTGTCATGGTAGTTATTTCAGTTATCAGTTATCAGTACCTCAGTAGACATTAGAGAGAAGTTATACTAATTCCCATGCATTAATGCTATACTTAATTAAAACTTCAGTTATTAAGTAATTACTTTAGTAGAATAATTTTTGGGTTGATTTTAGGTAAGTTAATTTTCATTATTCTTTAATTTTTTCTTCTCCCGTACGGACGTTGCACAGGCAAAAATGCGTTTTCCGTTCCGGAATGCTCCGCAAACATGTCGCGCAGCGATACGTCCCTAAATTCCCCTACTCCCCTACTCAATCAAATAAGGGTTTTAGGACTTCCTTATAAGGGATAGCTTTAAATTTTATCTATAATAGCAATCCTATTTTAGTTGTAATATTTTCCTGGCAGCGAGGAGTCAGAAGTCAGGAGTCAGGAGTCATAATTTTCTAGGTTTTTAGCCCAGAAAAACTATTATAAAAACTATTAAGACCTATTTAGGATTGCTATAGATATTATTTTGTGGTCATTAGGAAGAGAATGAATTTTTTTTGTAGAGATTTTCTTTTGTTAGGATTGACCGTTTATATTAGAGTTATTGGGAAAAATTTTGAGGATATTTGCTAGTTTTTATTCCTGCTTTATCAGAGTAATAAAATATAGTCAAACAGCCATAATTATAATGAAATATTTTTCATATTCTATGGCTAATTGAACTAGAATCGACTAATTAATAGATCTTACTGAAGTTTTTAGAAAATTTAGAGAATTTAGAGAATTTAGAGAATAATATATTTGTAGGAAAAAATCAGTCAGAAATTACTTCTAACTTCTGACTTGTGCCTAGCACTATACTCCACGCTTTAACGCAAGCTCTACTTGTCTAAACTCTTGTTCTAAACGTTTCTTTAATTTCTCAGGAACAGGACGATTGGGATAAGAACTATAATGTCCTGCTAAGGAGTTGAGAGCAGTTCGCATAGTAGTAAATGAAGGTAAATTAGCTACAGAGTCATTTCGTCTGTAGACGGAGGCATAATCATTAATTATTTGACGTGCTATTGCTTGAGCTTCACTTTTAGCTTCTGTATTTTCTGGTAACTCAATAGCTGTTCTTAAGCTGTTGATTAAGTTTAATGTATCTTCTGGATAATTTCCACTTAAAGTTGCAGGGTTATTAGAACAACCCATCAAACCTATAACACAAACAAAAACTAAGGCTAGTAGACGAGAAATCAAACGTTTCATGGAACTTTCTTTTTTACTATGGTATCTGACTTATATGGATTATCTCATAGTTTGGCTTATAGTGCTACGCGCAAGTCAGAAGTCAGAAGTCAGAAGTAATATTTATAAGTTGAACAATTTGATAATTAGACCTCTCCAGAAAATAAACTTGCTCTTTATTTAAGATAAGCTAGATTTGCCAAATTTAGTTAAAAAGATTATTTTTCATATTTTTTTCGTTAAAATGCATTCTTTTTACCCTACCATTTGCAACAAGTCTATATCTTTTTCACGCCTATGTCTATTGATAACTGAAATGATCATAAAGTAATTTTAAGTGGTTATTCCACAGTCTAGGATGCGAAACTATTTGCAATTTATGACAAGTGAAATGCTACAGCGTACTTAAGATTCAAATTGATATTTTCTGTACTATAATTCTTTCTTTTTGTCAAACATTAGAACTCTGGCAAAAATAACTAAGTAATTCTGCGCATATAGCCTTTCTCAAGCGTGTGAGGTACATTTATAGAAGCCCTAAGCGTATCTTGGGCTTTGTTGCGAGTTTTTGGCTCAGTCCTCAGTCCTCGTAGGGGCGTTTTCCTGACGGAATNAACGCCCGTACAGTCCTCAGGAGATTAAGAAATACTCAGAGGGGAAAAAGGTAGAATAAGCGGCTCCCATCTCCCCACCCGGACTACACGGACCACACGGACCACCCCCATCATGTATAAAAAAATAAATACCTTCAGGGGTTCTATAGCGCTGTGCTCCGGGAACAGGCAACAGGGAACAGGCAACAGGGGGAATAAATTGCCGATAATATAGAACCCCTGAAAGGATCTATTTAAAAACAGAGGAGGGAGATGGGGAGATGGAGAGATGGAGAGATGGGGAGATGGGGAGATGGGATGTATTAGATATCTCCCACTCATCCAATCATCAAATCAATTCTTACCCATTTTTTATCAATTACTTTTCCCTCCAACCTATTTTCTGGAGATACCAAATGGCTTCTATAAGACTTCTAGCTCTTTTGCCCCTACTACAATTTGTAAATATACCAGCGCTCATTGCTATATCTTTTGTATCTTTTGTCTTTTTATTTAGAGCTTGGTGATTAAATATTACAGCATTGACAGATAAAGGTTTTAGCCTTTGTAGGTCAAAAAAAAGTACCTAGTTTTCAGCTCTTTATATCATGTCTGTTTGAATAGTTATAAATAAGGAGGGAGGAGTCAGTCCTCGTAGGGGCGTTTCATGTCGCTGCGCGAAACGGCCGTTAGCTTCGCATAACTATCGTTAACGCCCGTACAGGAGTCAGGAGGGAAGAGAGGAGAAAGAAAGTATATGCATGAGAACGTTTTTTTTATCACTAATTATCCGGACATAATATTACACTCAAAAAGTTAGGATTTTGGGGAAGAGTTGAGCAAAAAAAATTACTCCCCCTATTCCCTACTCCCTACTCCCTACTCCCTACTCCCTAGTTACCTAAAAATCAAAGAAATAACTAATCTTCCCTGACTGTACTGAAAGAATTTGAGTATCCTGCAACCACTGACCATCAAAACATCCCAAATGAGTAGTAGTAATCAAAGTTTGAAAACGGTCAGTAATTGCTTCTAATAATTGATTTTGTCGATGCAAATCTAATTCTGCTAAAACATCATCCAACAATAACAATGGCGGTTCCTGAACCACCTGCTCAATAAGTTGCAATTCAGCTAACTTCAAAGCTAATACTAAAGTACGCTGTTGACCCTGGGAACCATATTGTCGTGCTGGAGTATCATTAATNATCTAATTCTGCTAAAACATCATCCAACAATAACAATGGCGGTTCCTGAACCACCTGCTCAATAAGTTGCAATTCAGCTAACTTCAAAGCTAATACTAAAGTACGCTGTTGACCCTGGGAACCATATTGTCGTGCTGGAGTATCATTAATAGTAAAATTTACATCATCCCGATGGGGACCTACTACCGTAGTCCCTTGATATTGTTCGGCGATCGCCCGTGCTTTGATTTTCTCTAAAAAAGCTTGACGTACTCCCTCCAAACTATCCTGTATAATTAACTCCTTACTATCAACCGTTACGTTTGCCAAATATTCCATCTGCAAAACTTCTTTACTCCCACTAATAGCACGATGCCACTCAGTTGCTAACGGTGCCAATCTTTGCAAAACCCTTTCTCGTCGCCGAATTACTCGCGCTCCAGTAGTTGCTAACTGAGCATCCCACAAAGCTAACTCTTGAGCAGGAATAGAATATAATGAACCCTGACTTTCTGCTGCTATCTTTTGCTGACGAATTTTCTTTAATAAAGCATTGCGCTGACGGAGAACTTGATTATATTGTTGGAGAATGTGAGCGTATACAGGTTCGAGTTGCACCAAAAGTCTATCTAACCAATGACGACGAACTTCGGGTCCTCCTCTGACTAAATCTAAATCTAGACTAGAAAACTGCACCACATTCAGAATACTTAAAAAGTCTAAATGGCGACGTAAATTTTCACCGTTAACTGCTACAGTACGTCTACCTTGACTCCGCAAAGTTAGGGTTAAGTCGATATTTCCCAGTTGTCTTTCTAAAGATGCTTGAATTTGACCTGCTGGTTTGCTATCTTGGATGAGGTCGCGATCGCGAATTGCTCGGTGAGACTTGAGAGTTGAAAGTAATTCTACTGACTCTAGGAGATTAGATTTACCTTGAGCATTATCTCCGACCAAAATTGTTTTGGCAGCATCAAATTTAACTTTTTGGTCTTGGTAGTTCCGAAACTGTCGTAAATGTAAATGTCTCAGGTACATACTTTAGAGGAAAGAGGAAAGAGGGAAGAAGGAAGCAGGAAGAAGATGACAATGTTTGAATATTCAGAAAGGCAGTATAGTATATGTGGAAAAGTCAATTACTACAACGTCTTAGTTTCTAAAGGTCAAACACTGAGTATAATTATACTAACAGGACTTACGCAAAGACACCATATATAGTGGGTTGCCAATAGAGCGATTGCTGACGCAAAGCTCCTAAGTACACCATAATCTTTTAAGCGATCGCCGAGTCTCTCCGATTTGATCTCTATCTATAAAAACTTAAACAACCNCAGGACTTACGCAAAGACACCATATATAGTGGGTTGCCAATAGAGCGATTGCTGACGCAAAGCTCCTAAGTACACCATAATCTTTTAAGCGATCGCCGAGTCTCTCCGATTTGATCTCTATCTATAAAAACTTAAACAACCGTCATTTTAATTGCAGGGTATTTGAGTTGAGATACTAGATATTTATATAATAATTGATGTTTCACACTTATCAATAGTTTTCCCTAGAATATTTGCCATTTTTTTCAAATGATTCCAGACTAACATAGCACAAGTAATGTGATTTTTGGGAATTTTTGCCCTACGGCACTGGCAAGACTCGAGCCCTGGAGCGTTGTTTAATTCTGGCGTGAAATTCCTCAATTTTNGTACTTTGATGACTGATGTCATTAGTAACAATATATTCTGCTGAAGTTGGTGGCAACAGTAACCCCAAATAATTTCACTTTTTGATCTCAAAGGAATTCCTTTAATCTTAATAATTTTGCCCAATATTAATTCTAACTGATTCCATGCTAAGTCTTCGAGTTTTTGAGATTTTTTTACTCCCTCAGTATCGTCTACGCGCGCGATTGCTTTTTAACGGACAGTAGTAAATTTTACCTAAGTTATCTATTAAAGCCATTAGTCTTTGGGTTCCAGACCAGCTCTCCATTAATACTATTTTTACTGGTATTTTCTTCTTGTTTACTACATCAATCATCATTTCTTCTACATGATCTATTTTACTTTTTTGATCACTCTCTGGATGATAAATACGATAATCTATAATCCATGCATTGTTCTGTTTGAGGATTAAAATATAAAATTCACTATTCCTATTCCACGCACTATCCCATGTTCGTTGCCACTATACTGACGTCGGACAAGTGCCTCTTTCAGAGGAGCTTCGCTATCAATTTTTTGGGAATATTTTTGATGAATAACCGTGTCATCAATGCAGCAAATAACCATCTTCAGTAGTTACAATTTCTTCCTTCACATTTTCCCACAAAATTCCTGCTCCTAAATCAATATTTTTGTATGGGACGGTTAATTTGATCGTGGCTAACTTGTTCCTGGTGGTTAGCAAGATTTGTTAAGGTGTAATTTTTCTGACTACTTATTAAAGTTCATTAAAAACTCGGAATTAAAAATTAATGTTAGACTTAATTATTATACAAAATAATCTACATAAATCTCAATCAAATTTTTCAGTTGATGATAATTTTGTTGTGGTTCAAGCGATCGCTTAAAAGATTACAGCGTACTTAGGAGCTTTGCGTCAGCAATCGCTCTATTGGCCATACACTATATATAGTGTCTTTGCGTAAGTCCTGA
>NZ_LGSU01001018.1 GCF_002260545.1 Hydrocoleum sp. CS-953
CAATTAATGAATGGAGCTTCTCCTGGCATAATCAGCTTCATAATGATTACCAAATTATGCTTAAGTGATTCAGATAAAAATCACTTAAATGGTTAGACCACCCTCTTGACTAAAATTTTAGTCTAATGATTAGTAATGACTTAATACTAATATACTATATTTAATAGATTAATCTATACCCACTACCTTCGAGAATGGAATTTATTTAGATGATGTATATAGCGACCAAGCCAGATTGCTGTTTCTATTCATTCAGTCCTATCCCTATCATAACACCAAAATAACCAGGACAAATTTGAGTGGGTTGTTACTTCTGAACAAGTCTAGTTTTGATTACTTTCTGGCTAACCCACCCAATATTTCCTATCTAGTTATATATATTTTCAGAACGTGAAGTTTCACGACTTCCTTTTACTCTTGCCTTGGCTTTAGCTGCACTACGTTTGAGAGCTTGAAGTCGTGCTTCATATTTTGCCCTCTGCCGTTTTTTGGGAGTTTCTTCGATTAGAGTTTTCAGAGCACTACCTAAACTTTTATAAGCATTGGGGAGCGAATAACCAAAACGAGTGGCTAGGGCGATCGCCTTATCATCTGCTTCTATCGCCTCTTTGAGATTACGTTCTCCGTTATTTTTCTGATAAAGTCTATACCCAGAGACACCACATAAAGCCAAGGCCAGAAATAAAAGTAGACCATCCTGTACCCATAATTCACCAACAGCACCCCCCAAACCAATGGCAAGGGCAGCCATTTCCCAACCATCCCTGGGAATTGTATCGTTTTGAATTCTGGCCACTTCATGCCAGAATAATAAATTACGTTGGTCTAATGCTAGTTGTTCCCAACGTGCTAGGTCAATGGATATTTCTACCTGGTCTTTGCCTATTTCCTCACTGCGAATGAGTGGGGGATTAACTTCAATAGATTTTTCTACCATTACCCAACTTTGTAATTCTGGAGGTAGTAAGCCTTTGAGACGCCGAATTTCACTCATTTCGGCTCTGGCAGTAGTAGTAGCATAAGATGTCATAGTTTGTTTTAGTCCTATAGATTTTTCAACATATATCATCCTTTCTTTAAATAGTTTACCGTAAGATTTCGGACTGTATGTTTTCTACTCTTACTGACAGGATATGGAAGCTATGCCAAAGTTCAAACTTTTTAGCTTTCTCAATTTTCCTCTACTTCATATTTAAAGAATAGATAGGAAGCAAAATTTATCTTGATTCTGATTTACTTCATTTAAGTATAGGGTGGAAAAACCAAGGCACCTCAGATTAGATATCTGTCTGGAAAAGCTATCTCACTACAAAAGTTTTGAATATTTCTTGGTCTAGGCTTTTGAGAAATTAAAAATTATAGGGAAAATGAGTTGATTTGATGAATGATTCTTGATTTTCCAAAGTTAGGAGAGAATGTGAACAGATACTATAAATATTTTAGCGATATTAATGTCTTGTGGATTACTTAATCTTGTCTAATAGAGGTAATATCAAGACTATTGAATTTTACCGAAAAGCGACGTTGAAGGCCCCTGTGTTTTAACCGAGGGATGAAAACAAAGGAGTCGTTTATACTAGACAACTTTAGTTGTCCTGTGCTTGTATTACATACAATAACTTTTCGGTATGCCCGTTTCAAATGTACTGTTGTCAGCAAGTTTTAGTAGGTAAAAATCATGAATTAATTCCCATTTTAACATTCTTGTGCGAACAGTCTCACAAACTCACTAACATGGGCATATATTATGGTCGGCAATTATATTTTAAAGCAAGGATTGGTATTGGCAAATATGACTTGGAAAAGGTCTACAAACACAACTATCATTACAAAGTTTTATATTCGCTCTTCAGCACAACAAATATTGAGAACTGTAGCTGAATCATTTAGGTCTTATTATGGTCTCATTATTGCCTATAATGAAGGGAAAATCTCAGACAGACCAAGAATTCCTAACTATAGAAAAAAAGGGGGGATGGCTATAGTAAGTTACCCCAAGCAAGCATTAAAACTTAAAGATAATCACGCTTAGAGTACCACTGGGGAATACCTGTAAACGCTGGTTTGGAGTAGATAGCTTTTTAATTCCAATGCCTAGTAATCTAGCATTTTCTACTCTCAAAGAACTGAGAATATTACCGAGAAACAGATGTTTTACCCAAGAATTTGTCTATGAAAAAGAAATAGTAGTTAAACCTCAACTAAACCAAGACAATGTATTAGGAATAGACCATGGTTTAAATAATTGGTTGACCTGTGTATCGAATGTGGGTACTAGCTTAATTGTAGATGGGAAAAATCTCAAATCAATGAATCGTTGGTACAACAAACAGATATCAACTATTAAAGAAAATCAACGGACTGGATTTTGGTCAAATAGACTGGCTGCAATTACAGAAAAGCGTAACCGCCAAATTCGTGACGGTATAAATAAAGCGGCCAGAATAGTAATTAATCATTGTTTAAAAAATCAGCTCGGTACTATTGTTTTTGGTTGGAATAAAGGTCAGAAAAATGAAATAGAATTAGGAAAAAAAAGTAATTCTGAGTTCGTACCAATTCCTACAGCTAGAGTCAAAGAAAGAATAGCTCAATTATGTGAAGAGTATGGGATTATATTTATAGAAACTGAGGAAAGTTATACAAGTATTGCTTCATTTTTAGATGGTGACTATCTACCTAATTATGGTGAGAAACCCAATGATTGGAAACCATCAGGAAAAAGAACAAAGCGATGCAGCGCGGTCTTGGGGGTTTCCCCCATGAGCGACTGCATCAAGACAGCGTGGTTGCAAGCGAACAGGTAATAATTGCTTGATTAATGCAGACTGTAATGGAGCTGCAAATATAATCGCAAAAGTAAGCAGAAAGCTAGGTTTAGACTTAAGCCGACTGTGTAGGGGCACAATGAAATTGTCCCCAGAGAGTTTATCTTTGGTCAGCTAAGAATAGACCGAGCAACACGGATTTATCATGTTGCGTAGTATCTACTTAGAATNCAAAGGGGGTTTCCCCAATGAGCGACTGCATCAAGACAGCGTGGTTGCAAGCGAACAGGTAATAATTGCTTGATTAATGCAGACTGTAATGGAGCTGCAAATATAATCGCAAAAGTAAGCAGAAAGCTAGGTTTAGACTTAAGCCGACTGTGTAGGGGCACAATGAAATTGTCCCCAGAGAGTTTATCTTTGGTCAGCTAAGAATAGACCGAGCAACACGGATTTATCATGTTGCGTAGTATCTACTTAGAATCCCCTCGGCTTCAGCCAGGGGAGTAGTCAACTATATTTCTAGTTAACCTAGTAAAAATTAGGTGGCGATCGCTACTAATAAAATATACAAATATAGGCGTTGGTAAATTAGGGTATGATTTGTATTTTTTGGTAATTGCTAAACTATTGAATAACAATATTTGAGATTGTTCAATTTTTATTTTCATACCTTGATTGACCAATACCCAAATATAGGAGTTATTTAATTCAATCATTGAATTCGTTTAGGGGATGAGGGGCATGAGGATGGGGATTGAATCTTTTTCCTATTGCTCTGTTGGAAAGCTGAAGATTTTTTTTTCTTTTCCCAATACTCAATTCCTTTGGAGGGTAGCGACGATAATCTAGGTATTAGCTTTTAGGAAATCAGAAATAGAAAACCTAGATAACAATGGTTATATTTTCAGTAGTCCAATTTTTTACACTATTTGTATTTTTTTGTCAATGCCTATAATTGCTCAGGTATTTTTACTTATGGAAAATTTGTTTTTTTGAGCTTGTAGTTAGTGAGCTGTAAATCTCTGAATCTAGAATAGTATTAACGTGAATACTGGGTTGTAGCTTTGTTAAAAAGAGGTTATTTTTATTTTGCACACAACATTAGCATTATACTTAATGTTCAGTATGATACAAATCGCTCAAATAACGCAAGCTCGTGAAATATTTTGTAACAATTGACAAAAAAAAGGATTTTTTTGATTTGTACAAACAATATCAAAGCTGATTTAGATTAGTAAAAATTATATTTATGTGGTTGACCTCAAGTTTTGATTTGAAGTTTGTTTGCGATCGCGAAAAGTCAGAAGTAAAAATTTATAGATTGTTTGATTAATATAAGAAATGTAAGATGAAATATTTAAGATATTAGGCTTTGTAATTTCACTAAAAAAGGATTCTATAAATCTGCTACTAAGTTCAAGAATGATGTTCGAGACTGATTAAAATTTAACATCATTTGAAATTTAGAGATATTGGAGCGATCGCTTGGTTATCAATCTATTAATAAATGTCGATTTGATGAAGTAAATAGTTGNCTATAAATCTGCTACTAAGTTCAAGAATGATGTTCGAGACTGATTAAAATTTAACATCATTTGAAATTTAGAGATATTGGAGCGATCGCTTGGTTATCAATCTATTAATAAATGTCGATTTGATGAAGTAAATAGTTGTTCAGTTTTAGGAACAATGTATTTTGTCAGATTATTCAAATATTCCCTCATCTATCTAACTAGAGTTTTGTTCAATGCTGCTAAGATAATTGAGGAATTTTAGACAAAAAAAGCTGTTCAATCTGTCAAGTTTTTACTCAGGCACAATTGCACTAAACAAGTCATACCAATTTTATGAAATATTGCTACAGTGGCTTTGTTCTTGGTATTCAGGAGTCAGGAGATAAGAATTTATAATATTTATTTTTTATGAGAGT
Organism: Hydrocoleum sp. CS-953; assembly: GCF_002260545.1. GTDB lineage: Bacteria > Cyanobacteriota > Cyanobacteriia > Cyanobacteriales > Microcoleaceae > Trichodesmium. The sequence continues at coordinate 4,702 of NZ_LGSU01001018.1, forward strand.
AAAACTATTTCGTTTTTGACTATAAACAGTCTGATAACCATAAGAAATTGTTTTTTATGGCAACAATATAATTTGATTTGTATCCCCTATAACGGCAGCAAATTTACTAATAGTTTTGTCATCATTTTACTGTAACTATCTATGCATTAATTTGGTATTAGTAAGTTCGGTAAACCCAATATATCTATCATACGAATATTAAATAGTTGCCTATTATACTTTATGGNGATAAATTTTAGTAGGTTAAGGATAGACACAATGACTATTGAAATTTGGATGGGAAAAAATTTTGATACATCCTATGAAAGAGAAGCTGTAGGAAGATTTTTGGATGATATGGAGTTTCGCTTCGGTAATGAAGAGAAACTCCATTTAGTTTTAATGGATTATTATATTGAAAACCGTCAGATTGATTTAACAGTCCTCAAAAATGATGGGATTATTCCTATTGAATTAAAAGAATGCCATGAACCATTTCTAGCATCTGAGAATGGTGATTGGTTTACGCCGAGTGGGCATATTGTAGGTAGTAAAGATAGAAATCCATTTCAACAGGTTCAAGAGTGTCGGATTAAATGGTTTAACTTACTAAAAGCAAACAAACATAAGTTTCGTTGCTTAGATAATGCCTCAGATGAGCGACCATTTTGGTATTCAACTTGCATTGTTGCTATTAGCCCTTCACTTCATCCAAACACTACAAATAAAATTTCTAGTGATAGCTGGTGGTTTAGACTATTTGGTCTTGATGAACTGGCTAAAAAAATAGAATTTCAAACTAATAAGTATATGAATTTTTCGGATGATGAATTAAGAAAGATAGCTTCTGACTTATTATCGCTGAAACAAAAGTCTCATCAGACTAGAAAAAATACAACAGAATGGGAAAATAAACTTAAAGAACGAGAATAAAGACTTGAAAAGCGCGAACTGGAAATCAAGCAAAAAGAAAAAGAACTGGCAAAACGAGAAGAGTTTCTTGGATACCAAGAGGCAGCACTTAAAAAGTGGGCAGATGAACTTCAGAAAGCAAAAGAAAGTCTTTAAATGAAAAGCAATTATTATCAATAATAGTTTTGAGCAGGATTTAGTGTCCGACGATAATCGCTCATACTTTTTTAGTTAAAACAATCACTCAAGTCAGAAAAATATTCGGCGATAGTTTTCTGACTTAGTTTTACATATTGGCGAAATTATCGAAATTTTTTCTAGTGGAAAATCTGTGGATGAGATGAGAATTGTCTTCGACTCCACCTCGTCGGCAAAAATTAGTAGGTATGGAAAATTATCCCCTCATATCCGAGTCAAATAAAATCGGTAAATTGAGAAAATCCTCATCTACTATTTTTCTGACTTACTTTTACATATTGGCAAAATTATCAGCATTTTTTCTGTGA
>NZ_LGSU01001019.1 GCF_002260545.1 Hydrocoleum sp. CS-953
TTAACTGAGTCAGACCATGAAAAAGTTACAGAAATCAAACAAAAAGCTCGGCAGCAACTAACCGAATTAGACTATGAAAATATTGCAGAAAGAAAACCGANGCAGAAATTAACTGAGGTAAATTATGAAAATGTTGCAGAAAGAAAACAAAAAGCTCGGCAGCAACTAACTGAGGTAGACTATGAAAATTTGACAGAAAAGAAACTAAAAAATCAGCAGCAATTAGATTTTAAGATTCTGATTGACGGTGTATTTTTCCAAATAAATAATACAGGAAAAGCTCTCCGAAAAAGATTCAAGATTATAGTTATTTTGATAAATACAAACTAGGATTAAAATTTATAGGATAATTTTTATGGGCGATAAATATAATTGGGATAAAAATGTACAACCTGCCGTTCGTCGAATTCTAGATGCCAACTTAGACAGGGCGCGGGAAGGACTGAGAATTATTGAAGAATGGTGTCGCTTTGGCCTCAATAGTATTAATTTGGCCAATGAGTGTAAACAATTACGTCAAGAGATTGGGAGTTGGCATGGCACAGAACTGAGAATGTCCCGCAATACCCCCGGCGACCCTGGTACGGAATTGACTCATCCACACGAAGAACACCGCTCAGATGTTCAACAACTTCTACAAGTTAACTTCTGTCGTTTAGAAGAAGCACTCAGAGTTCTAGAAGAATATGGAAAAATTTATAATTCCCAGATGGCTTCTGCTTGTAAACAAATACGTTACCGAGTTTATACTATTGAAAGTGGGCTTCTTGCTTATCAAAGAAATCAACAACTGCAAAACTCTTACTTGTACCTTGTCACTTCACCTCAAGATAAATTAACTGAGATAGTAGAAGCTGCTCTTCAGGGGGGATTAACTCTTGTCCAATATCGAAACAAAACAGCAGATGACGTAACAAGATTGACAGAAGCACAAAAACTTTGTCAAATTTGTCGTCGTTATGGCGCTCTATTTATTGTTAATGACCGAGTAGACTTGGCGATCGCTGTTGATGCAGATGGAGTTCATCTAGGACAAAATGATATACCTATTAATCTTGCTAGACAATTGCTTGGCCCTCAGAAACTAATAGGGCGTTCTACTACCAACCCAGAAGAGATGAGGCGAGCAATTCAGGAAGAAGCAGATTATATTGGAGTAGGACCAGTCTATGAAACTCCTACTAAATTAGATAAACCAGCAGCAGGCTTAGAATATGTTAATTATGCTATTAAAAATTGTCCTATTCCCTGGTTTGCTATTGGTGGAATTGATATGCAAAATTGTGATGAGGTTCTATCTTCTGGTGCGGAGCGTGTATCTGTAGTTAGGGCAATTATGCAGGCAGAACAACCTACTTTGGTAACTCAATATTTTCTTTCTCAACTAAATCGTTATCAAGCTCTACGTTCTCATAATATATTACCCGAAAAAGTCTAGGCTACAGAATAATTAATAATTGATAATTGATAATTGATAATTAATAATTAATAATTAGTGCTTGGTAAATCAGGGTATGATTTGTATTTTTTGGTAATTCCTAAACTATTGAATAACAAATATTTGAGATTGTTCAAGTTTTATTTTCATACCTTGATTAATCAACGCCAATAATTAATATTTTTAGCCTTCCTTGAAGAATTAATAATTAAATAATTCTTGCATTATTAATTGCTGAAATCAGAATATATATCTCTAGAAAAGAGGCATTAGGGAGCAAGGAGTAGGGAGAAATAGTTGATGAATAAAAGTGGGATAATTGGTTTTATTTTTCATTATTGGAGATGTCTAATGTCAAATCAAATTACACTCAAAGTTAATGGAGAAACTCGTACTTGTTTACCCCAGACACTCTTACCAAATTTCCTGGAAGAGTTGGGATTAAATCCCCGTTTGGTAGCTGTAGAATATAATGGGGAAATTCTACATAGACAATTTTGGGATAAAACAGAAATGCAGCCAGGGGATAAATTGGAAATAGTTACTATTGTTGGAGGGGGTGTTGCATGAAGTTAGAAGTCAGAAGTCAACCCACCCCTAACCCCTCCTGGGAGGGGAAGTCAGAAGTTGAGATTATATGACGTTAGTAGGGGTTTGGTCTCCAAACCCTTACAGCAATTTATAGATTTATGGCGTTGGTGAACCGAGATCTGAAATATTAAAGATCGTGTTATAAGAGACCGGGTTTGTTGGAGACAGAAGTCAACCCACCCCTAACCCCTCCGGTGGAGGGGAAGTCAGAAGTTGAAGTTATATGAGGTGAGTAGGGGTTTGGTCTCCAAACCCTTACAGCAATTTATAAATTTATGGCGTTGGTGAACCGAGATCTGAAATCTAAAGATCGTGTTATAAGAAACCGGGTTTGTTGGAGATAGATGTTAATATATATCGGCATCTAATACAAACCTGGTTTCTAGAATGCCAGACAAATTATAGCTACGCATCACCAACGCCAGATTTATAAGTCTCCTTATTATTTTTGAAATTTAGAATAAATTTTAGATATAGCACTACCCAAAGTTTAGAATTCAGAAGTAATTCCTGACTAAGTTGGAGCATTTATAAACAACTTTTGACTTTTGAATTTTAAATTTTGAGTTATCAAGTAGGGATATCCCAATAATTAAATAACTAGATATAACTGCACAGTCTAGAGAGGAAGGGGTACATTAAATATGTATAGCAATAATTAACAATTACTTATGAGTAAAAAACTGCTTTCCAAAATTAAAGGTATTCTCAAATCATTTTTTGTCATTGGGTTAGTTCTAACCTTAGTTTTCAGTCAAGCTGATGCAGCAATGGCCGCTCGAAGTGGAGGGCGCATGGGCGGTGGCTCCTTTAGAATGCCAAGTCGCAGCTATACATCACCTACTCGTGGTCCCGGAGGTGGTTATTATAGAGGAGGTGGTTATTATCGAGGGGGCGGTTTTGGTTTTCCCTTCTTAATACCTTTCTTTGGTTTCGGTGGGTTTGGCAGCTTATTTACAATTTTGATTTTTATCGCGATCGCTAATTTCTTAGTTAGTAGTTTCCGCAGAGCAACTGAAGGAGATGAGTTTGAAAACTATAACAATGATAACCCGACTGTTTCTGTTGGTCGTGTACAAGTTGGTTTATTGGCAGAAGCTAGAAGTTTACAAACAGACCTTGATAGAATAGCTGAAAATGCTGATACTGGTTCTGCTGCTGGTAGAGTGCAAGTTCTCCAAGAAACAACATTATCTTTATTGCGTCATCCCGAATATTGGAGTTATGGTGCTGCCAACAGTGAACAAGCAAGGTTAGACTCGGCGGAGGCAAAATTTAATCAGTATGCTCTGACTGAACGTAGTAAGTTTTCTGAGGAAACCCTTTCTAACTACAATAATCAATTAATTTCTAAAGATGCTCAAACTTCTTTGCCAGTTAGTGACACTAATGGCGAACTGGTGACTCAGCAACCAGAAGCTCCAGGGGAATATATTGTAGTTACTCTTATTGTGGGTACTCAAGGGAAATTAATATTACCAACTATTAATAGTACAGAAGATTTAAGGCGTGCTTTGAGTCAAATGGGTTCTATTTCTAGCGAACAGTTATTAGCTGTTGAAGTGCTGTGGACTCCTCAAGCAAGTGGGGATACTTTGAATTCTGATGATATGATTGCTGAGTATCCAGATGTTAAATTGATTTAGTTTATTTGCCTGACTCAACCTGCAATATTCTCCATCTTTATTTCTGCAAGGGTGGAGAATTTTTTTTGATGTTTGATATAAAATTCGGTTGAAAAGTCGTCCGCAGCGACAATAGGAAGCAATCTCGTGAAACCTCGAGATTGCTATCCGTTCCGGAATGCTCCGCAAACCTTCCACTCCGTTCCAGTCGCTGCGGACGCAGGCTAAAAAAAAATATACTGTATAATGGATAATTATTTTTGAGCATAATTATCCATTGTCAATTAATAAACAGAGTGTTTCTACTAATTCCTTGATTTTTTCACTACTACAATAGCTCAGGATTTGTAATGAAAAACATTAAATTAGATTGTTATAATACAACTGCTTTAGCCATAATTTTAGGCACATTGGCCGTAGCTCCTCCCGCCAATTCCCAACCTATTACTCCAGCTAACGATGGCACAGGAACAACTGTCACCCCCCAAGGGAACCAATTTAACATCGAAGGTGGGACTCGTAGTGGAGCTAATCTCTTTCACAGTTTTGACCAATTTAATGTTAACTCTGGCCAAACCGCAAATTTCCTTACTACCCCAGACACCCAAAACATTCTGGGGCGAGTTACAGGAGGTGCTTCTTATATTAATGGTCTCATTCAAGTCATCGGTGGTAACTCTAACCTCTTCTTAATGAACCCCGCAGGCATAATGTTCGGTCCAAATGCCAGCCTCAACATACCCGCTTCATTCAGCGTTACTACTGCTACTGGTATTGGTTTTGACAACAACAATTACTGGTTTAAAGCTATGGGCACCAACGACTACTCTAATTTAGTCGGAAACCCCAGTGGCTATAGATTTAATGTTTCTAACCCAGGCGCAATAGTTAATGAAGGAAATTTACACTCTGGAGAAAACCTTACTTTATTAGGTGGAACAATTATTAATACTGGGCAACTCTCCACAACAAATGGAAATATTACCATCGCAGCAGTAGAAGGTGGTAGTGTCTTGAGAATATCTCAACCAGGACATTTATTAAGTTTAGAAGTAGATTCCAGAATAGAAGATATTTCTAATTTAGACGCTCTATCTTTACCACAATTATTAACAGGTGGATCAGAAAATAATGCCACATCTATTATAGTTAATAGTAATGGTGAATTAGAATTAACAGATAATACAATAANCTTACTTTATTAGGTAGAACAGTTATTAATACTGGAGAACTTTCGACAACAAACGGAAATCTTACCATCGCAGCAGTAGAAGGTGGTAGTGTCTTGAGAATATCTCAACCAGGACATTTATTAAGTTTAGAAGTAGATTCCAGAATAGAAGATATTTCTAATTTAGACGCTCTATCTTTACCACAATTATTAACAGGTGGATCAGAAAATAATGCCACATCTATTATAGTTAATAGTAATGGTGAATTGGTATTAACAGATAATACAATAATTGCCGATACACCAGGAAATGTATTTGTTTCGGGAAATATTGTATTATCAACTCAAGAGCAAGAGTCAGAAAGTAATTTTCTTGTTTTAGCTAATAACGATATAACAGTTGATAATTTAATAGAAACTCCTGGATTTGTAGAATTTAAAGCAGGTAGAAGTATTAATCTAAATGCGGATATTGATACATCAATTGTCAATGGAAAGATTGAATTATTTGGTAATAATGATGAGATNAAAGCAGGTAGAAGTATTAATCTAAATGCGGATATTGATACATCAATTGTCAATGGAAAGATTGAATTATTTGGTAATAATGATGAGATGAATTTGGCTAACCGGAGTAACGGAAAAGCTTCGATAAATCAATTAGATGGAACGACGTTAAATTCTGGAAGTGGAACAATTAATATTCAGTTAGGAAATTTAGGAGAAGTAGGAGATATAAATCTGGCAAATTTAACAACAACTGGGCAGGTTTTAGTTAATGCTAATGGGGGAAATATTGCTAGAGTTTCTGAGAATTCTTTGATAAATGCGGGGGGTGTTTTATTTCAAACTTCTGGGGATGGAGGAATAGGTTTAATTGATGCACCTTTGCGGTTGAATGTAGAAAATTTAGAGGCAGTTTCTNGTTTTATTTCAAACTTCTGGGGATGGAGGAATAGGTTTAATTGATGCACCTTTGCGGTTGAATGTAGAAAATTTAGAGGCAGTTTCTGGTAGTGGTGGAATATTTTTTGATGTGGGAAATGTGAATATTGGAGGTGTGAGAGAGGATGTGGATGGTATTAAGACTATTGGTGGGGGAGATATTATTCTTGATAGTAGAGGAGATGTGACTGTTAGTGAAGACATTAAAGCTAATGTTGTTACTGATGGTGAAACAGGAGGAGATATTAATATTAATGCTAAAAACCTTTCCGTTATTGATGGTGCTGAGATATCTGCCAGTACCTTTGCCAAAGGAGATGCAGGCAGTGT
>NZ_LGSU01000102.1 GCF_002260545.1 Hydrocoleum sp. CS-953
AGTGTAATATCTTTTCTCTACTGTCAGATCTGAAGTTTTATTTATAACTGATTATCCGAACATGATATAAGTTGTGAGAAATCAAAAAGTAGATAAAAAAACTGAAGCTCCGGTCTGTTGCCTATTGCCTGTTGCCTAAAAGCGGTAAGATTTTTATACATAAATAAAATAGGATTGCTATAGAGCTTGATTTTAGATGATATAGCTGATATGAATAAATTTGTTATCAGCTATTCATAATTATAGTTTTATTATCAGAATTAAATATTAGGTTTATAACTAACCCAATATTTACTGACAAAATGAACTTCGGTGACAATATTTATAAAGCCTGCTTTTTCTAAACGTTCTTCTAAATCATCTGTAATGTAACTTTTATAATAAGGTTCGTGGAACATTGCAGGAAAGTTTTCTAACATTGGCGCAAAATCAGGTTCATCAGAGGCTTGAATCGAATCACAAATGACAAAAACGCCTCCTGGTTGAGTGACTCTAAAAGCTTCTTCTATGACTTTTTGACGTACCATTGGCGGTAATTCATGGAAGGTAAAAACACAAGTTGTTGCCTGAAAATAGTTTTCTCGGAAAGGTAAATTCTCTGCATTTCCTTGCAAAAGCTGAGGTAATTATCCCAAGTATTCAGAGAGTAATTGATTCGCTTTTTTCAAGTAATCAGGTGATAAATCTAAACCATAAAGAGAGGCTTTTGGTAAGGTGGCGCGAATAAATTTTAATGTTCTGCCAGTACCACAAGCTATGTCTAAAACTCGTATTTTTTGGGAAGTTATCGCCTCTAATTTTTCCCCAGAAAACAATTTTTCTAATCCCATTTTTAAGGGAGTTAAAATTCGCCTGCGCATGGCATCGGCAGTACCATTAAATAAAAGTTCTACCTGCAAATCATAAAGATTAGCAGACATTTCGCTTAAGTAACCATCAGTTTGATGATGGAAGTTTTGTAAATAATAATTAGGATAATTTTCAGTCTCTATTTCTTGCGGAAATTCTTGATATTTTTTTTCTCTTATTCTTTCCCAAATACTAGGCATATCTAGCCAAACATTAGGATAATAACTGAAAAAATCTGCCCATGGATTATCGAAGATAATATTAATTGAATATATGCCTTTTTCTGCATCTACTAAATCTTTTTCGATAATTTAATCAATGCGTTGGTACATTTTTTGAAGAATTTCAGGAGACAAAGGCTGAGTATTTAGCAGGAGGTTGGGATNTTTTCGGAATTATTTTAATATATGCCTTTTTCTGCATCTACTAAATCTTTTTCGATAATTTAATCAATGCGTTGGTACATTTTTTGAAGAATTTCAGGAGACAAAGGCTGAGTATTTAGCAGGAGGTTGGGATAAATAAAATTTCTTAGATAAGTAGAAATTTGTTTATGAGCTAAAGCAAACACTGTTTTGCTTTGTTGAAATGTTTGATAAGTAAGTTTTGTGATTGTATCTGGCATGATGATATTGTTATATTAATAGTTCTTTTGAAATTGATTTTTTACAGCTTTTAAGTATAGCAAGACTTTTAAAAATTGGTATAATGCCAAATCCAGTAGTATCGGTACAATTCATACCTCGTAGGGGTTTGGTCTCCAAACCCCTAGCAAATTTGGAATTTTTGCCAATACTTATGGTATAGTCTTATCCTGTAAAGTAAGTGATATCAAATCCGGTAGTATCGGTGTAATTAGATAAAGAGTGTGGGGAGATGGGGAGATGGGGAGATGGGGAGAGCTAGGAAGATTTGGCAATGCCTGAAGATAGAAGATTTTTTTATACCGAATTAAGCGGATTTGATATCAAATCTGACTTGATAAACCCTATTTCTGGCATTGCTCAAGGGCGGGATGAATATAAGTGGGACAGGCAGGATGCCTGTTCCTACCGGCCCGAAAATATAGAACCCCTAAGGGGTTCTATATTTAAAATTATAGATTGAGAGTAGGGGCGATTTCCTACGGAATGCTCGTAATTACGCGGAAAGCGACAGCATTCGGTTTGCGCAGCATTCCACAGGAAACGAAATCGCCCGTACGGGAGTGGGGGAGTGGGGGAGTTTTCGGGTAAATTTTGAGTAGGAAGGACTACTGCATTAACTCATGTTGCTTCTATTTTAGCAATGCGAGGTCGTAAAGTTGTAGCTGTAGATTTAGATTTAGAA
>NZ_LGSU01001020.1 GCF_002260545.1 Hydrocoleum sp. CS-953
ATTAACTATCTGAAAATAATGATTAGTTTTGATGATAAAAAATATCATAGCTCAAATTACCAAGCAATTACTTCCAAGTGTGGAAACTGCTAAGGTAAAAACTGAAAAAAACCTTTTCAGGCACAAAACTGAACATAAAGCTAGTATAATTTTAGTGTAGTCCTTAAATCAAGATTATGGCAATGTAAAAATAGATATTTTAAAGAGAGGTTAGAGTGGATGAACAATGGAAAAGTAAGAATTTACGAATTATCAAAGGAATTGAATTTGGATAACAAAGATATATTAGCAGTTTGTCAAAGGCTCAACATATCAGTGAAGAGTCATAGTAGCACTATTACAGAATCAGAAGCAGAACTAATTCGCACAACAGCAGAAAACTTACCCCACTCTCCCAGTAAGTCTGCTGCTCCAGAAAAAAGTAACTCTCACTCATCAGATTCAACTGCAAATTATAACGAACAGAAAAAACAACAGATACTAGAAATACGCAAACCTAAACCATTATTAGAAAAATCTCAACAAAAAAATTACAGCAAAATAGATAATAATTTAGTGACAACTCCTCCAAATCCTTCAGTATTAGATAACCAACTTAAAGCACCCAGTAGACCAAGGCCAAATTCTCCCGTGAAGTCAGAGGTAGTAAAAGATCAATCTGGATTAGAAGTAGGCAATAATTCTCTGGCACAACATCCGAATCAACCATTAAACAAAGACCGTACTCCCGATCAAAAAGATACTACGGAAAAGCAAACAGCAGAAGTGCCAAAGCTAGTAGCTCCACCAGCAAGGCCAGCTCCTCCTAGCTTAAATCGAAATCCACGAAATACTAGCATTAGTAAGCCAAATCAAAAAAACAAAAAACCAAAACAAGAAGGTAAAAAAAGAAAAGACAAAGAAGAAAAGCCTGCTGAAAAACAGCCCTTTGTATCTAAAAAAGACAATAAAGATACTCCCCATAGAGATAAAGAAAGTGTAAAAACATCTCCTCCAGCTCCTGAAACTTCCCCTCAAGCAAAACCAAAACATCGAGAGAAACCTACAGTTAAACTAAAGCAGGTGCAAGAAAAGAAACCTCAACTTGCACCTAAGCCCAAACTAACAACATCTGTGACAGAAGAATCAACAGATATTGTTGTAGATGTGGAAGCAAAAGAGCAAGAAGAGAATGTTATAGAAACTGTAAATTATGATTTAGAAAAACCAAGACGAAAAGCAATAGCTCCAAATAAGCCGACTTTAGCGAAAGCGAAGAAAGGTTCAAAGTGGGATGAAGAAGAAGAAGATCCCAACGAAATTGCCCAGAAAAATGCTAAATCTACTGCTAAGGCCAAACGTCTTCGTCCAAAACCTATGCTGGAAGATGAAGATGAAGAATTAGCAGAACTTTTGAATAAGCCTGCACCAGTAACAATGAGTTTATCTTTAGCTCGTCCGGCAAAACCAAAAAGTTTTACGGAAAAAAATAAGCCTCAGTCTGGTAGCAATACTTCCAACATTAAAAAGAAATCTAGTCAATCTCGTGAATCTGTCAAGTCTGAAAGTAGCGAACAAACTCAACCTGCTGAACTAAAACCTGTAGAAAAGTTAGTTATTAGTGCTTCCATGACAGTCCAGGAATTAGCATTAGCTTTAGCAGTGCCTGAAACAGAGATTATCAGAAGACTGTTTATGAAAGGCATCGCAGTCAATATTACTGAAAGCTTAGATATTCCTACCATAGAAATGGTTGTACAGGAGGAAGGAATACCTATAGAAATTCCAGAAGAGCAATCAGCAGCCAAGAAAATTACTGAAATGCTGGAAGATGCAGACCTGGAAAGTCTTGAACGTCGTCCTCCAGTTGTAACAATTATGGGACACGTCGATCATGGAAAAACCAGTCTCCTAGATTCTATTCGTGCAACTAAAGTAGCAGCAGGGGAAGCAGGTGGTATTACTCAGCATATTGGGGCCTACCATGTTGACGTGGAACATGAAGGCAAGATGCAGCAAGTAGTATTTTTAGATACTCCTGGTCACGAAGCTTTTACGGCAATGCGAGCTAGGGGGGCAAGAGTTACGGATGTTGCTATTTTGGTTGTCGCCGCAGATGATGGGGTACAACCACAAACTATTGAAGCTATTAGTCATGCTAAAGCTGCAGAAGTACCACTGATTGTAGCAATTAACAAAATTGATAAGGAAGAAGCTAACCCAGACCGTGTTAAACAAGAATTGATGGAACATGGTCTAGTACCGGAAGAGTGGGGTGGCGATGCAATTATGGTTCCAGTTAGTGCTATTCAGAAACAAAATTTGGATACTTTGCTGGAAATGATTTTGCTGGTCTCAGAGGTAGAAGATTTACAAGCTAATCCAGAACGTTTGGCCAAAGGTACAGTTATTGAGGCCAATTTGGATAAAGCTAGAGGTCCAATAGCTACTTTATTAGTACAAAATGGAACTTTAAAAGTAGGAGATATTGTAGTTGCTGGTTCCGTTTATGGAAAAGTACGGGCAATGATAGATGACCGAGGCGATCGAGTAGATCAAGCTAGTCCATCTTTTGCGGTAGAAGTTCTTGGTCTGAGAGATGTGCCTCAAGCTGGTGATGAGTTTGAAGTGTTAGAGAATGAAAAAGAAGCTTCAGCTATTACTGGAGAAAGAGCAGATGCGAAAAGAGAATCGCGAATTATGCGCCGAACCAGTTTGGGTGCTGTTTCAGCTCGTGCCCAGGAAGGAGAACTTAAAGAACTCAACTTGATACTAAAAGCAGATGTTCAAGGTTCAATAGAGGCTATTGTTGGAGCTCTACGACAACTACCTCAAAAGGAAGTGCAACTAAGGTTACTACTTTCTGGAGCTGGAGAAGTGACAGAAACGGATATTGACTTAGCAGCAGCTAGTGAAGCTGTGATTATTGGCTTTAATACGACCATGGCATCAGGAGCGCGTCCGGCTGCAGATGCTGCTGGAGTAGATGTTAGAGAATACGATGTTATCTACAAACTTTTGGATGATATCCAAGGGGCAATGGAAGGTCTATTAGATCCTGAGCTAGTAGAAGAGCCATTAGGTGAAGTAGAAGTCCGTGCTGTGTTTACAATTAACCGTGGTGCTGTTGCAGGTTGCTATGTATTATCTGGTAAAGTTGTCCGTAATTGCAAAGTGCGAGTACGTCGCAATGGAGAAGTTATACACCAAGGTATATTAGACTCCCTCAGACGTATGAAGGATGATGTTAAAGAAGTAAACGCAGGCTATGAATGTGGTATTAGTTTCGACAGCTTTAGTAATTGGAGTGAAGGAGATATAATTGAAGGTTACCAAATGGTAACTAAGCGTCGGAAACTATCTACCTAAAATAGTTAGCATTAGACGGAAATTGCTTTGATGCAATTTCCGTTAAATTACAAAGTACTATGTTTGACTCAAATTTAATGTTATCTAAATAACTACACAGAATTAGATAAAGTATAGCAATCCTAAATAGGGCTTGCTGATTAAATATCAAAGCAATGACAGATAAAGGTTTGAGCAATTTTATCTCTGGAAAAAGTACCAGCTTTTTGATTGATAAAGCCGAAAAGGTTAGCATTTTGGGTAGACGCGAGGCCAAAAAATCACTCTTACTATTCTTCCTCCTGCCTCCTCTATAATTCCCACTTCTCCTGTACGNGATAAAGGTTTGAGCAATTTTATCTCTGGAAAAAGTACCAGCTTTTTGATTGATAAAGCCGAAAAGGTTAGCATTTTGGGTAGACGCGAGGCCAAAAAATCACTCTTACTATTCTTCCTCCTGCCTCCTCTATAATTCCCACTTCTCCTGTACGGATTATTTCCTAGGTCATGCTCCTAATTACGCGTTTACGTTTGCAGAGCATTCCGAAGGAAAGTATTCCGGAACGGAAATCACCCCTAGGACTACTACCCTTACCCATAATAATTTTTCAGCAAACCCTAAATAGGTTGCGGGTAATCAAAAAGTAGATCAACAACTTAAAACTCCCGCCTGTTCACTGTTCCCTGTGGCCTAAAAGCGGTAAGGTTTTTATACACAAATAAAATAGGACTGCTATATTTGTATTTATTATAATATTGCAACTAGAGATAGACCAAAATTACCTTGCAGAGTGGCAAGTAGGGGATAATTTTTGGAAGTTGCTAATTGATGGGGTGATTTATCTCCAGGGGGTAATGTTTCCTTGGTTATCACTATGGTTGATTTGGACAAACTACAGAGAAATAATACCAGTTTGATAAATGTTTGGTATAAATTTGGATTATTGGTATAACTCAAGATTCACGAGGCATAGAGGAATATTCTATACAGGATTTATCAAAGTAAGGGTTTATTTTTATTATAGTAAAAATCATACCTAAAATATTTCAAGCCTTCTAAATTATTTCTAAAATTCTTTTGTCAAATTGATTTTTTTTGAGTCAGTATCGAATCTAAAAGTCAAGATTTGATGACATATATAATCTGATAGGAATGTCTGGTTTATGGCTAGTGAGTTATCTTTAAAGAGGAAGCTGAAATATCAGAAATTTTAGCACTAAAAGTGTGTCCTTTATTCATTAGGTAAATGTTATGAGTAATTTTAATGCTACTTCTGGGAAGAATAACTCAGCCAAGGCAATTAAAAAAAATGAGGCAGAATCTCGGATTTGGGATAGTTTGAAGCAAGCGATCGCTTTAACTTCAGGATTTCAGAGATGGCAATTAGAACGTAATGTTAATAATAATCAGCAACAAAATATACCCTTAGATAGACAAGTTAGTTTATATTTACGAGAAACTCTGGAAACACTAGCTTACTAAAAAAAAGTAAGCTATATTACAGTTCTCCTGGCTAATTTTTTAATTTTGCCATAATTTAGGGTTTGCTGAAAAAGTCTTTTTGTAGGGGTAGAAGTCAGGAGTTAGGAGTTAGGAGTCAGGAGTTAAGAGTTAGGGGAATTACAGAGAATGTAGTCGGAAGAATTGTCCCTCAACTTTTCCACCCTTGTCTGCTCAAAATCCTCAGATTTTAAGCTTAAGGGATCAAAAGCTTGCACTTTTTTCCCACACGCAAATGCTAAAATTTATATATATATAAATGCTTTTAGATTTAATCAGCAAGCCTTAATTCTTAAAACAGTAGTAAATCACAAAATGCCTAGTTCTACACATCTAGAACTAGGCATTTTGCTTTTAAAAACAGATTTTTTATATTTAGGGTCTTTATATTAGTTAACCCCAATTAAAGTTTAAGGTCTTTATATGAGCTGACCTCAATTGATTTATATATATTATTTGACAATAACTTTACAGGGATCGGTGATTTCGTAATATTTTCTTTATTTTCTTATATTTTTATGGCCAAATATATATCATTGTTGCCAAATGTAAACTTTTATGACTTGGAGACAGAAGGGCGTTAACGAAGTNCAATTCAGCGAAAACCTGGCCGAAAATTTATATATATTATTTGACAATAACTTTACAGGGATCGGTGATTTCGTAATATTTTCTTTATTTTCTTATATTTTTATGGCCAAATATATATCATTGTTGCCAAATGTAAACTTTTATGACTTGGAGACAGAAGGGCGTTAACGAAGTCAGAAGTCATAAGTCAGAAGTCAGGAGTGATCCCTGACTAAGTGGTGAGCTAGTTGGAGCGCTACCAGGTGAGCGATGGAACGGCGCGGGATCTTAATAAATGTCCGCGCCCTATTTGCATAGTGCTATATTAAAAATCTTAAGCCCTTACTCCAAACGAAACAGCCAAATCATCAAAGCCATAACTCCAACTTGTAAAGCAAAGTTAGAAAAAGCAGAGCCAATATTTTGGCCAGCGATAATTTTGGCGAAAGAAATAAAAGCTCCAATAAAACCAGAAGCTCCAAAAGCCACATAGATAAATTTTCGTAATCCTCGATAGGGAGCATCTAGTTCAGCTTTTAGGCGAGCATATTTTTCTGGATCGAGTTTAGTTTGACCGTGAGAATTGTTTGAGTTTGGAGTTGGCATAGTGTTAAGAAACAGAGTTAATCAATATTTTTAATAGCATTAATCAGGGAGTGCAATCTTTTATAAGATAATTAATAAAAAATTTTAATAGTTACAAGT
>NZ_LGSU01001021.1 GCF_002260545.1 Hydrocoleum sp. CS-953
GATGGTGGCTTAACCTGAAATGGTACAATAACCCTAGTTGATTGACACTTATGCAATGGTGCGTTACGACGGATTGCTAAATTCATTTCATAGTATGAGTTTAAGCCGTCTAACACACCCTACAATTTGGCTCAACTTATGCAATTTCGTAGGGGCGGGTTTCACAGTTAAGTCAACAAGTTTTCACACATTGTCAGATAAACCCGCCCCCAATGATATAACCCACCGTCGGGCAGGGCGGGTTTATGTAAATCTTAGAGTAAGCATGAAAATTTACGGTGAAACCCGCCCCTACTATTGCACCATTTAAGGTGTGTCAGTCTACTACATTTTTCCACAGCAAATTTCCCTTAACACAATATAGAGTCAAGGGTATTATCGAGGCAAGCTCTTGAGGAAAAAAGCGATCGCCCCATTATTAAGACTGACACGACTTACGCAAAACATGAAATTATACAACATCTGTAGGGGCGAATGGCATTCGCCCTTACTATATTCGGTAAATAAATTTCTCCAACAGGCGAACCCCTAATTTCATATAGCTTGCTCTCGATCGCCTGTTTCCTGACCAAAAAATAAGGCTTCAAGTCTCCCATCTCAAAAAGATAAAAAAGAAAATTCCTGTTTTTCAGCCTCCGACTTAAGCTAGAGCTACTCTTAACTGATGACTGATAACTCGTAACTGATAACTGAACTTCACCAGGCAAAACCTCCTCCTGGGATACCTCAGCAACAACAATTTCCTCTGGCAACTCTTCAGGTTCTGACTTTTCCTTTTTCCCCGACTCAAAAACAGTCTTTTCAACTGTTCCTTCATATTCGTCTAAACGCTTGTGCAAAATAGCCCGCGCCTGGGAAATGCGCTTACGGACATTAGTACAAGAAATATGAAGTTCTGTAGCTATCTGTTGATAAGAATGCTCTTCCTGAAAATAGAGCTTAAAAGTTTCCTGTAGTCTCCCTGGTAAATTATCGATGGCCAGGCCAACAAAATTTTCCAGTTCTTGCTGCTACGCAGCAAGAACTGGATTTTCAATTTGACTGACTCCTTCTACCGATAGTGTATTATTGGCACAGCAGCACATAGCATCAGCATCCTCAAATCCTACAATACAGTGATTATTATGTTTAAGGATGTCCATGCAAAGATTGTGAGTTATGGTAGTTAACCATGCTTTGAAATTATCAATGGGTTGAAGATTCTTTCCCATTTTCTCTCTGGCCTTAAGCATAGCCATACTTAGAGCATCTTCGGCCTCCGTGGAGTTCCCTTCCATCCATTTCAGGCAGCAATGGTAGAGATAGTCTTGATATTTTTGCCACTCCTGCCAAAATACGGAATTAACATCTGTAGTTCTTTTTTGCCTATCCAACATTTTACGTTTTTATTCAGAACAGCATATTTTTGTAGGCATCCTGATTTTTTACCACTAAATAAAAAGTTTTGTAAAATTCCTGGTTAAAATTTTGTCTAAATGATAATAAAAAATTTATTTATTTATTTATTTATTTAATGGCTAGATTTTCTACCCTTCAATTAATTAACTTTACTCTTCTAATATTACTTGTCTATACCTCAATCCACAATAGTAAAAACACTAGAATTTGTTGGATAATATAGAGATAATTTGTGTGAATTTACTTACAGCGGTTTTGATTTCAGTAGACCACAGTAGGGGCGAATGGNGTTTTGATTTTCATACCTTGATTCAGCAACGCCTAATTAATTATTAATTATTGAACCAACCTCTAAGAAATACGCTTAGAAACTGTTTGAAAACTGATCCGAAAAAATTAACTTTACTCTTCTAATATTACTTGTCTATACCTCAATCCACAATAGTAAAAACACTAGAATTTGTTGGATAATATAGAGATAATTTGTGTGAATTTACTTACAGCGGTTTTGATTTCAGTAGACCACAGTAGGGGCGAATGGCCATTCGCCCCCTACAGAGTTTTGATTATGACGATGTGGTTTATCCATCTGAAAAGCGCTGTAGGAGAGTAAAAAAAAAGTGCAATCCTGGACAGTAATTATCAGCTCTGAGTATGGAATAAAAATTTCAGTTGAGCTAAATAAAATACTGACCAGGTTTTAATTAGCACTATTATTTTGGCTTAAAATTTACCCAAATTTCAATTTCATACCTCAAATCAGCAACGCCTAAATTCTTTTTCCTCCTGACTCCTGACTCCTGACTCCTGACTCCTAAAAAATCCTATAAATTTATTTCTTGGCTTAACTCTTCTTGAACTTTTTCCCATTCATTTTCGCTTTGTGAAAGTATTTCCGTAGCTTTTTCTAAATTAAAATCTGCTCCCGACTCGATCGTACCACGAGCCATATATTCTAACTCTTTACATAGTTCAGAAAAATTAGTTGCTCCTAATAAAGCACTACTAGATTTAAGTGTATGAGAAGCTGATTTTAATGCAGCATAATCACGTTTTTTAATAGACTTTCTAATCGTACTCATGTGTTTATCGCCATCAGCAAGATAGTCTTGTATCAAAATAGCTAGGGTATCTGGTTCATCGTCATAAAGATTGCGAAAGTCTTCTATAATTTTAGGGTCGAGGGCTGGTTGTTGATCGTCTTTTGCTTCTAAAATATCATCTAAGAAATCTAAATCTAAAACTGTAGTTTCCTCAGTAACTGGTACATTCTCTGTATCTAAATCTATGAAATTATCAATTTTTGCTAATTCCTGTAAACCTGTTTCCGTATTGCTTGGCGGGATAATAGGCAATGCACTTTGAAGCGATATTGTTTCCTCCAACTGAGAAGTTGACTCTACCTTACCATTCGTAAATTGCTGTTTCTGAGTAATTGGTTTCTTTGGAGGATCTATTTTTACTAATGTTGACTCTGGAGATGATGAATGACTACTGACTCCATTTGCTGAATCAGTTTTCGATTGTGATTTTTTGTTTCGGATAGGTTTACATCTGTTTAAAGCTTGTGCTAATTTTTCGCGATGAATTGGTTTAGTCACATAATCATCCATACCAGCATTTAGACACTTCTCACGATCGCCCTGCATCGCATTAGCTGTCATAGCAATAATCCAAGGGCGTTTTTCTTCTGGGTATCTTTGACAAATTTGACGGGTTGCTTCTATTCCATCCATATTAGGCATCTGCACATCCATTAATACCACATCGTAGGGTATCCGCTTGAGAGCATCCAAAACTTCTATACCGTTAGCAGCTACATCTGCACGATAACCAATTTTTTCTAGTAAATGTATTGCCACTTTCTGATTAACTACGTTATCTTCTGCTAACAATATGCGGAGATTTGAGCGATCGCTACTTTTGTCATTCAGGTTTTGAAAATATTTCACTCCTAAACTAGGAGTTTTGGGGTTAAGTTCTCCTTCTCCTGTTGTTCCAAATACTTGCAGTAAAACATTATAAAATTGAGACTGTTTGACTGGTTTATTCAAAAATCCAGCTAGACTAACTTTTGCCTCTTGAAGTTCTCGGAAAATTTCTGCTTTGCCAATATAAGTAAACATTATTAATGGTAAAGATAACTCAGAATTGTTATTTTGTTTTGAGTTTTGTTCAGCTTCCAATTTCCGAATCTTTCTAGCTAATGTCAGTCCATCCATATCTGAAAGATTCATGGCGATAATTCCAATATCAAAAGTTCTTCTTTCTTCCAACCAGCTTAAAGCTTTAGCAGCAGAATCAGCAATTACAGGTATCATTTCCCATGATTTAACTTGTTGTTTAATTACCTCTTGATTAACAGAATGACTTTCTACAACTAATATTGTCTTGCCTTTTAAGAAACTATCAATTTCTTCAGGAAAAGGCATTGCAATTGCCTTGGCTTTAATAGTAAAATAAAAGGTTGAACCTCTGCTACCTACTTCTGATTTGACAAAGTAAGATGGTGGAGTTCCAGCAATATTTACTATAGATTCAGTCATATAAATATTGTCAATATTTATGTCATTTTTTTTGTTATTAATACCGCCATTGTCATCAATTTTGAACAGGGAGTTGTGTTTTTTGGCTTCTGGCAAATTATTGATTTCTACTGACTGAGAAACCACCCACATTTGACCGTCCATCATTTCACTTAATCTTTGACTAATGGCTAATCCTAAACCTGTACCACCATATTGTCTAGTTGTGGAAGCATCTACCTGAGAAAAAGCTTTAAATAAGCGATCCATTCGGTCTGGAGGAATACCAATACCTGTATCCTTAACGGCAAATTGTATTTCATAGTTTCCTGTAATTTTACCAGGAGTTTTAAAATTAGATATTTCTTCGTAATTTATCTCTTCTAAGAGACTATCTTCTTGATAATTTTCACCAATTTTTCTAGCACTTACAGAAACAACTACTTCTCCTATTTCTGTAAATTTAACAGCATTTCCTAACAAATTTACCAAGACTTGACGCAGCCTTGTCACGTCTCCCACAATCATTACTGGCACTGAATCATCAATTAAACAAGCCAGTTCTAAATTTTTATGTGCTGCCCTTGGTGCTAATAATTCTAGTGCCTCTTCAACACAGCTTCTAACATCCAAAGGACTGTGTTCTAATTCCAGTTTCCCAGACTCAATTTTAGTAAAGTCAAGAATATCATTAATAATAGTTAGCAGTGCATCCCCACTGGTGCGAATAGTCTCCACAAAATCTCGTTGTTCATGGGTTAATTCCATATCTAATAATAAACTTGTCATCCCAATTACACCATTCATTGGTGTCCGAATTTCGTGACTCATCATTGCTAAAAATTCGCTTTTCGCACGGTTAGCTACTTCTGCTGCTTCTCGCGCTTGTTCTAAAGCTTTATTCTGACTTTCTAATTCTTGTTTATGGGTAACTTCTGACTCTAATATTTGTGCTTGAGCTAATGTTAATCCTACCTGAGATGCCACCTCTTCTAATAAGTCTATTTCATCCTGTTTCCATTGACGCATATAATCACATTGATGTAAATTAATAATGCCATTTGGTTGTCCTTGATAGGAGGTACGAACTGCCAACATTGACCTAACTTTTAGCCTCCGGTACATCGGTGCGGATGATTTTAATAGAGGATCTGAAAATACATCTGGAGAGGCGATCGCTTTGTCTTCTGCTAATAATTGTTCTGTATGAGAATTGTAGGTAACAGCAATATCTAAATCCAATGTTGATTCATAGTTTGCTTCCAAATATTCAGCGACACAAGGTAGGTGTGGATAGGGTTCAGCAACATAGCTATGAATTGAACAACGGTTAACTCCAAATACTCTTCCAATTTGGGTAGCAGTAGTCTGAACAATTTCTTTAGTATCTAACTTTGAGCAAATTTCTTGGGTAATTTGTTTGAGTAATAAAAAGTGCTGATATTTTGTTTGCAAAGCTTCTGTCTCATCTTGTCGCAACAATTCACCGCCAATATAAGTTGCCATTAATTTTAAAACTTCTATATCTGTTGCACTCCATTTATTCTTGGCAAAACGACTGGTAAAACTAAGAGTACCATAAACTCTTCCTGAGACAAAAATTTTAGTACCAATATAAGATGCGACACGACGCACAGTATAAGCTGGATGATGTCGCCACTGAGAATCTTTAGCTGATTCGATTGCGAGGGGTTCATTGTATCGCAATACTTCCCGGTCAAATGTTTGTTCCAGGGCGAAAGCGTCTCCTTTAGCTATTCCAAATAGGAAGTATTCTGGTAGATGAGCTGCAATAACTTCATAACGTTCTCCTAAAACTTGCCCTAATAAACCTATATCCATACCAAAACGACGGCATCCCATTTCAAGCAATGCAACTATTCTGCTTTCAAAGGAACTACCTGCACCTGTAGTGACTTCATACAGTTCTCTGATTGCTTTTTCACGCGCTTGTAAGTGTTGTTGGGTGGCGATATTTGCAGAAATATCACTTAGGGTACTTACCATACCAGTAATATTATCTTCGCTATCAACTACCAATGTACTCTTCATTTCTATTGGACAATAGTTTCCGTTTTTGGTTAACAACTTTAATTGATAGCAACCTGCAATTAATTTGTTACTAATAATAGCTAACTCTGTATTTTCTGGATTATTTTCTATATCTTCTGGATGAATATAGTC
>NZ_LGSU01001022.1 GCF_002260545.1 Hydrocoleum sp. CS-953
TCTTTGAGTAAATTGCGTAATTTACCTGACAATACACGAATATGGTGTGCCCATGAATACACTTTGAAAAATTTACAGTTTGCTATGACAAAAGACGTCCGAAAAACTTCCGAGATAGAATTTGCTTTACATATTGAAGAAATATGAGAAAATTGAATGAATCAGAAATTCAATATAGGTTCTCGGATATCAATTTCCGTAACTTTATCACTAAAAAAATATGAAATACTAAAATGTTTACCAAATATCCACTTTTTTTTTAGGTAGTTTGCATATAGTAGTAGGGAGGGCAAATGCTTGCCCAATCTAAAGATATTTAGCAACCCCAAATTAGACTCTAACAGCGTATATTGCTCCAATATTGCTACTACAAGGCAAACGAGAAAAAATGGCAAAACCTGCTTGACGCAAATATTCAGCTAATTTATCAGGTCCTTTGTAATGCCATTCCATCATAATTATTTTTATTTGATTTAGTTGTCCTTTTGCCACTAAAGAATCAAAGATTTCATACTCAGAACCTTCACAGTCAATCTTAGCAATAATATCCATATCTGGGTGCTGAGAAATTATTGAACTTAACTCTTCACCGATCGGTTTTAAACTAATCTCTTCTGTTGGTAAAGATTGATTTTCCAGATTTTTTTTGCGGCTTTCTGTAACTCCTTCAACTCCAATACTTCCTCTTAATTCATAATCAAATTCAACTGTTACTGTTTTTTCTTCAGCAGCAATTCCATAACTAAAGGGTTTGATTTTATGGGAAATTTCTGGGTTTAAATCAAAGTTATGCAATGCTTGTTGATAAGTCACTTTAAAGGGTTCGTAACTCCATATTGCTTTAACATTTTCCTGCCTAGCAAAATACAGGCTGGCTAATCCTGTATTCATACCAATATCTAGCATAACTGCAGGTTTATCATAGATAAAATTATAAATTCCCAACCAAAAAATCTCCCAAATAATAGAAAGCTCTTCCGCAGTTTGAATATTTACTTTGATTCCCTCAACTTCTAAAATCAATTCATCATTTGTATCTATAGAAAACTTAGCATTGAATTTTTTCTTGATAAATTTTGCTTGATTTAATGCTTTTTTTGTCAGCAGAAAATCATACTTTTCCTTTTTAACATATATTTCCAGGGGTTTGAGAAATAATTGATCCGAACCACGCTCAACTTCTACATCATTAAAACTCATGTTTAACTCAGGAATTTTATCTACCCAATACCAATTAGGTATCTTCTGAAAATTTCTCACATTTCTCAGAAAATTCTTAGTCTTTAATAATGGTTGTTTTAACACTATTCAGTACCTAGATGATGAACTATGATATTAGTCATTATACCATAGTGGTTGAGTCTATTTATCGAAACTATTGAATTGGTGAAAATTCTCAGCTTCCTTGAATAGTAGGGATGGCAGAAAGGTAATATATTTAGCTATACTAGATCACTGAGTAGGGAAATCGCTTCCCTGACAATATGCCTGATAAATTGGTTGATTTTTTATTTTTATGAAGAACCTACTAAAAATTCTCCCTTGGTTAGTTATTGCTAGTTTTGCTTGGTCTCTTGGTTTTTTTTACAATGTTTATTATGGTGGTCTAATTGGTCGGTTACGCGGAATGTACTACAATAAGGCTGCACTAGCTGCTGAGTTGGAGGCTTCAAAAAGACTAATAATTGTTGGTGGATCGGGAGCGCACTACACCGTCAATTCTGAGCTAATGGAGGAAAAACTTGGTATCTCTGTATTTAACTTTGGCTTGGATGGTAATTTGGGTCTCAATGTAATCTTTCCGACTATTTTGGAGCAAGTTCGTCCAGGAGATATTGTGTTGATAATTCCTGAATACTTAATGCTCTTGGATGAGGATGGAGTAGGCGATCGCTCTACTTACTTTGGGTTCGCTATTGGAAAACCAGGATTAGGAGGTATTCCACCTAAGAAGTTTGGCCAAGATACTTTTGGTTTAGGTGTGCCTAGTCTCAGAAGCTTGACAAAATCTACTATAGACATAGTAAAGAAGGCAGAAGATCCAGACTATATTCCAGAATACTATGCCGATCCGATTACAGACTGGGGCGATCCAACAAAAACATGGGGGCGCAAAAGTAAGTGGTGGGAAATGAAAGTTAATAAGCCAGTTACTCCTCATTCAATTGCACGAATCAAACAATTTCGAGAGGAGTTGGAGGCTAAAGAAGCAACTTTGCTCATATCATTACCTTTGATTTATGGTAGTACAGATGAAAAGACTATCAAGAATGTTAAGAAAACTGCTGAAGAGTTAAGCAAAATTGCTCCTACAATTTATGACCAAGAATCATTAAATTTGTGGACTGACTCTAATTTATTTGCTGATACTCACTACCACCTAAAAGAAGAAGCACGGGTTATGCGGTCAAAAGAATTAATTGAACAACTGCAACCTATAATAAATCAATAGATAATAATTTATAGACATCTCCAAAAAAGAATGTAGAGATATTTCATGCAACCTTCCTATAAGGGTTTGACCGAAAAGTTTGGTCTCAAGCCTCGCTCTTCTCTTATAGGGCGACTTTTTTGAAAAAAGGATGTTAAAAATAATGTATGGTTTGAAGAAGGTAGAACTTCAACAATTAATTATTATAGCGTTTCCCAAGAAGCGTGAAGTACAATTATCTTTTTATCTTTTCATTACTCCCTATTCCCTATTCCCTGTTCCCTGTTCCCAGTTAAGTGTTCCCTCAAAGCTAGAATTTTGTACCTCACCATTATGAGAACTGCTATAATAATTAATTATTAATTATTAATTATTAATTATTACCTCTTCTTATAAAGAAGATGATTGACTAAAAAGATTTTTTTTCTTTATATTTATTCCCCAAACTCTTCAGCTAAAGGTTCATCATTTTCATCAGCAAGATTAGCAACAATAGTAATTGCCCGCGAAATTTCTCCTGGAGATAATTCAGCTACAGTACGAGTTGCCACAACAACAATTTGATTGTCCACAATGGCAAAATGAGATTCCATTGTCGATAACCAATTCATTTGTAATAACCTACGCATTAACTCTGGTTCATTTTTAGCAGGTAACTTTAATACATAAGACCAAACTGTTAAAGTATCATCATCAGTTTCTCCAGTCAGTCTTATATATACATCTACAGTACCATATTTAAACTTCCACAAATGGCCTGCTTCATTTTGAGCTACCATTACCTTTTGCTCTTCTGCCATACTGGCAATGACAGTCTCAATCTCTTCTATATAGCTCAGAGTAGTTTCATCTTCAGTTAGTTCGTTAATATTTGCTTCTTCAATAGAAGGGTTGTCCACAGAAACAGTTTCAGGATTGTTACTCGTCATAATTACTTATAGCTATAGTTAAATCATCTATTCACCAGTTTAAGCCTTGAACTTACAGTTATACTAAATTAATGCCTAGGTAGTTACCAATGGATAATGGATAATTGATAATTAATCAATCGGGATTTATTGCCTCTCCTCGATCAATTAATGAAATCTTAATCAGTTATTTATGCCTACAACTTAATACTTTATATATGGTAGGTATTGTACAATTAAAACCTTGTAATTATTTTATTTTTTCCTCTACCAATAACTACAACCTTTAAAAAGTATTGGTTTTCACAATTTTTAACCCGATCAAGCCAAAAGTATATTATCTTTGCGAAAGACTATTCTGCCAAAGAGAGTGCAACTACTTGAGCTCCAGTAAAATCAAGAACTTCGTCAATTTTAAGCATTATTTCCTCTTGAATGTCGGTAGCTTCATCTGAATCTCTGGTTAAAATATATGTGAATAAATCAATATCAATTATCTCATTACTCAAGCTGCCGAGACTAATACGTTCTTCAGAAAGTTTTGGATGTTCAGCGAGCATACTGCGGAGGTTTTCCATAGTTTCTGCTAATTTTTCGTGGGCACTATCATAGCTCAATGAAATTATACGCTCAAAAGTATATTTGTCACGCTGACTATGATTCACTATTTGGGATGTGGAGACTACTGTATTAGGGACATAAATGAGCTTTCGATCTACCGTGCGAATCAATGTTGACCGTAAACCAATATCTTCTACTGTACCAGTGACACCACCTAATTCGCAAAAGTCTCCAATCTCCATTGGGCGATTCAGAAATAAGGTTAAACCACCTACTATATTTTCTATATATGGTTTCACTCCCAAGCCAATAGCAATACTACTAACTCCAAAGCTAGCTATAATTGGTCCAACAGCTATGCCGATTTCTCGGCTGGTAAAATAAAAAATTGCTAATCCTAACATAAATCCGAGGATACGAATTGCATTACGAGCGATGACTGCTTCAAGGGATTTGTTGTCTGCAGGCATATTGTAAATCACAACCCAAGCAATAGCATTGGATATCAGAAAAGCTAACCAAGCCAAAACAATACCTTGTATAACAGTTGATACTTTCAATAGAATATTTAGCAAGTCTCCTGTGATATTAATGCTTTCATCCATGAAAAACTCCCAACTCCCAGCAACCCATAGGGTAAAAGTTGGCACTAACAACCCTAACCATGCTTTTGTCAGGTCATCCGTGGTATTAATATATCGTCTGAGTAAAAATGCTACCCCTAAAATGCTAGATAATGCCACAAGGGTAATAAGGCCAAGGCTACACCATTGCCAGATAGTTTGGCCTTGAATCAATTGATTTGTCCACTGAGGTAGCCAGGTATTCCACTTCGGAGGCAGTAGATGCCCAGGTGTAGTAATATAAAATCTGTAGAAGTCAGGGGAGGTTCTCCATGAATTCGATTCATAATAGGGACGTCTTTCTATTAATTCATAAAATTTTTTAATGCGTTGGACTGTTCCAGGTGAGAAGAGAAATTCACTTTGATTAAAACCGTCCTCAACTAACTCAATTGCAATCTCAGTTCCTGGAATTTCCCAGCGCTTCAGTTCTTGAGATTCAACATCTCTGGCATTAGGAAGAGTATTTGCTTTAGGTAATTTAAGGCGGTCTAAGACCTCCTTGAGCATAAGCGCATTTTCTGTACCAATATCTTGAACATTAATTGGGGGGATACCTTGAAGATTCAAGGTATCCACTGCCCGTCTCAGTGCCCATTCTGCTTCCTTGCCTTTTTCTTTGACAGTCTTAGAATGCCATAATCCGCCTTCTTGTTTTGACTGCTCTTCAGCTTCCATGATTAGCTGATAAGCTTCATTCATACTGTCCATAAATCCGTTAAGAGTGGCACGGGGACTATTTGTTGCTGGTGGTCTGAGTGGGTTTTCGTATGGGATAGTTGTCCCCATAACGGTATTCTGAGTCAGTAGAATTATGATTAAAACAGTAAGGGTTCTTAATAGGAATTTTTTTATTAGTCTGATCATTGAATGTTTGCTAGAAGGGAGTCATTTCAGTTAGCCTCTTGCCTCCTGCGGAGGAGCTGCGCTAACAGAGAAACTGCCTCTTTCAGAGGAGCTTCGCTAACGTTAACAGTTAGCCTCTTTCAGAGGAACTTCGTTAACAGTTATTAGTTATTCAGTACCTTCAACTAAACTTGGAGGCTTGAAATACTGAGTTGAATATTTTTTTCATCCCCTTAAAAGGGGGAGGCTTGATACCTCGGAATTTAGTAAGAGTGTTTAGCGAGTTATCCTAATTTCTATCAGGAGTAAGGTAGAAAATTCTCAACTTATCCTAAAACCTTAACAGGGAAAAGGAAAGAAAACAAGACAAGTGACTTTACTAGCATGATCGACACTATATAGGCACAGGAAAAATTTTGGCTATTAATTATATCATAAAAGGAAGAAGAGAATCCTTGATATTTTCTAGCCAAAACAATTCTTTATTATCTTCTAGCAATAAAAGTAGTTTACCAATGGATAGTGTAGAGTCCGAAGAAGGAAAACTTCATTTCAGTTATCAGTTATTAGTTATCTGTTATCTGTTAGCCTCCTGCGGAGGAACTGCGTTTTTCATGTCGCAAAAATAACTAATTATACAGCATTTTTGCAGTTTATGAAGTACAAAATTTTACAACTTTAGGCAAGAGGCAGAGGATTTGATAGTGTTAATTATTTAGGTTTTTTCTCAGAAATATCTGCAA
>NZ_LGSU01001023.1 GCF_002260545.1 Hydrocoleum sp. CS-953
TCGTTATTGTCAGAATTATGGAATTATGAATATTCTCAGTTATTTGAAACAGTACAAAAATATAAAAATATTCAACCTTTAAATCAAAATCAAAAAAATATTTGTTCTTTAGTACAACTTTTTACATTTTCTAGTTATTTGCTTAAACGATGCTGTTTAACTGTGATTAAACCTGTATCACAAGTCCGAGCATTTGATATGTTCCAATCTTTAAATGCAACAGGAACTCCTTTAACAGCTATTGAAACGTTTAAGCCTCTAGTTGTTAATGTAGCTGATTCTAAAACTGAAGGTTTTAAAAATTCCAACTTCGATAAAAATTTTACAAAAATAGAAAATTTAATGGAAAAACTACAGAGTGCTTCTAGTAAGAATAAAAGGACGAATGAGTATCTAACTTTATTTTCTTTGACTTATGAAGGAAAAAGTTTATTGAAGCAGTTTAGCACTCAAAGAAATTGGCTGATTGACAAATTTGACAAAGATTGTTATTCAAATAAAAGCGAACATTCTCTACTAGAAGATAAAGAAAAGTTTATTGAGCAAATGGGTAATATAGCTGAATATTGCCAACAAATTTTCTATTCTCAGGCGAATCTGAAAAACTCTTTACCTAAATTAAATTTATTGGATGAATCTGAGAGAAAACTTGCATCTTTCTGCTTACTTTATCTGAAAGATGCTAACCATAAAATGGCACATACAATTTTAAGTAGTTTCTATTCCTTGATTATTCGTACTCAAAATGATTCTGAATCTTTAGAAGAAGAAAATAAAATACAAGCTCAAGAAAATTTTGCTATTTCATGCAAAATCGTAGCAGCATTTTTTACTCTGTGGCGTTCTGCATTACCAACTACAGGATTAGATAATGTCTATAAAAAGTTGCTTCAAGAAAAAATGTCGTGGAAAAAAGGTAATTCTGAAATGACAATATAAAATTTAAAAAGTCATTTCAAAAATGCTCTTAAAAGTCAAGAAATAGGTACAAAAGAAAAATGGATAAATAAAGCTATAAATTATTTAAGATACGATAATGTTCAAAAAGTCTGTCGCTTTGTTCTGTTTATAACATCGCATGATACTATTCCTGACCCTGAACATCCTGGTTTAATGAAGGTAGGTAAACCTAAATCATCTTTTCCTTATTTAGAACCTAGTCAATGGTTATCTAAGGATTTAAAAAGTATTGAACATATAGCACCTCAAAAGCCAGAGTTACAAACTGAATCTAATTGGGACGAAAATTTATACACAAATGATGATTATGAGAAAATTGGTAATTTAACTCTACTTCCTACTCAAATAAATAGTTCTGCTGGTAATAAAAAATGGATTGAAAAATGGATTTATTATTCTCATTTAGCTGAAAAAGATGCCGATAAATTAAGTGATTTAAAAAACCGAGCAGAAAAAAATAAAGTTAATCTGAATGATTCTACTATTAAATTACTAACTGAAGCCTCTTGCTTTGATCATATCCAGCCAATTATTGAGATTGGAACAACAGGAAAATGGGATAAAAATTTTGTTGAAGAGAGAACTAAGTGTATATGTGATATTCTTTGGAAACGAATGTATGAAGAATGGTTATTTTAACAGGGGAATATCTTGGCACTTCTATCCATACTTTTGGAATGTTTAAATCAGCTTTTAACATTTATTACTAAACTATGAATAGTTACACTATTGAGCTTAACCCAATAATTGACTTAACAGACGAACAATTCTTTCAACTCTGTCAAAAAAACCAGGATTTAAGATTTGAAAGAAATGCCAAAGGATATTTAATTATTATGTCGCCGACTGGAGGATAAACTAGCAGAAGTAACTTTGAAATTTATCTTGATTTAGGAATATGGAACAGACGAACTAAATTAGGATTAGGTTTCGATTCATCTGGTGGTTTTAAATTACTATCAGGTGCAAATCGTTCTCCCAGTTGTTCCTGGATACCTATGGAAAAATGGAATAATTTAACTCCCGAACAAAGAGAAAAGTTTTTACCTTTTTGCCCAGATTTTTTAATCGAATTAATGTCACCTTCCGACACCTTATCCGACACTAGAGAAAAAATGAAAGAATATCTGGAAAATGGAATGAGGTTAGGTTGGTTAATTAATCCTAAAAATCAGCAAGTGGAAATTTATCGTGCTGGTAAAGATGTGGAAATATTAGACTCTCCTGAAACATTATCTGGTGAGGATGTTTTGCCTGGGTTTATATTAAATATGACAGTAATTTGGTAATTAACTCTGACGAATAAAGAATCAAAATGACAAACTTGATTATTGATTTTAGTTCAGTTATTGACATCACAGACGAACAATTTTTTCAACTATGTCAAATAAATAAGGAGATAAGATTTGAAAGAAATGCGAAGGGAGATGTAATTATTGTGCCCTTAATGGGAGGAAAAACTGGAATGATTAATGCTGAAATTTGTGGCAATTTAGGAATGTGGAACAGACAAACAAAATTAGGAGTTTGTTTCAATTCTTCTCTAGGTTGTCAACTTCCCAATGGTGCTGTCCGTTCTCCTAGTTGTTCCTGGATACCCATAGAAAAATGGAATAATTTAACTCCCGAACAAAGAGAAAAGTTTTTACCTTTTTGCCCAGATTTTTTAGTCGAATTAATTTCACCTTCCGACAGCTTATTCGACACCAGAAAAAAAATGAAAGAATATCTGGAAAATGGAATGCAGTTAGGTTGGTTAATTAATCCTAAAAATCAGCAAGTAGAAATTTATCATGCTGGTAAAGATGTGGAAATATTAGACTCTCCTAAAACATTATCTGGTGAGGATGTTTTACCAGAATTTATATTAGATATGACAATAATAATGGATAATTGATAATTAATCCAACTCACATTTGAAAGGGCTATTAAACTTTTATGCTGGAACTATGAATAGTTATACTATCGACTTTGACTCAGTATTTGATTTATCTGGTGATTTTAAATTACTGATAACTGATAACTGATTTAGATATAACAAGAATTTGCTAACTATATTCATTATTCATTTTATGAAGCTCCAAGAATCCGTTGACAGAACCAGCTTGCACTTTCCAAATAATTTTGATATAGTCATTATGAATGCATTAGCACGCCTGCAAGCATGACTTTTTATTCAACTAGATAGCATCTTTTCCTAGAGACTAATAACTGATAACTGAAATGACTAATATTCAAGGTACGGTAGGTATTGACTTTCTCAATGGTACTCTCGATAGTGACATTATACCTGCTCTGGAAAGTAAAGATATTGCCCAAGGTTTCGGGGGTAATGACCAAATTTTTGGCAACCAGGGAGCCGATGTTCTCCAAGGTAATCAAGGGGATGATACTATTTTTGGCGGACAAGATGCCGATACAATTTTTGGTGGGCAAGGAAATGACTTAATTTCTGGAGACTTTGGAGCGGACTGGTTAATTGGGGACCTGGGTAGGGATACAATAACTGGAGGTGAGGGAGACGATGTTTTTGCTATTGGTAGACGTGGAGGTTTATCTTCTACTGGTGGGATAAATTTGGCAGATGCAGATTTAATTACTGATTTTGGGAATGGTGGCGATCGCCTGATGCTAACTGGAGGGTTACAATTTAGTGAGTTGAATATTTTGCCTTCTGAGGGTAATACTATTATTCAGGATGGAGTAACGGGAGAATATTTGGCAGTTTTGTCAGGGGTGACAAGTCTTGAGGAATCGAATTTTAGTTCTTTGTTGGGTGGGGTGGAGTTAGGTCAAATGTTACCTATTTCGGCACAGGCAAATTTTTCTGGTCAAGTTGTTAATTTGGAGGTGGCGCGAACTCCTTTTGAGCAGGCAGTGGGTTTGATGTTTCGGACTGAGTTGCCGGATAATCAGGGGATGTTATTTTCTATTGACCCTCCTCGGACGGTGAATTTTTGGATGAGAAATGTGTTTATTAATTTGGATATGGTGTTTCTGAGGAATGGGGAGGTACAGGCGATTTTTTCTAATTTGCCTCCTTGTGAAACTGAACCTTGTCCTACTTATGGACCAGTTACTCCTGTGGATGGGGTGATTGAGTTGAGGGGTGGTAGAGCTATGGAGTTGGGTTTAAGGGTTGGCGATCGTTTAGATATAGTTGAAGTCTAGAAGTTAAAATTCAAAATTCAAAAGTCAAAATTCAAAAGTAAGAATTTATAGACTTAAAACTTTTCGCTGTGAGACATGAAAAACGTACTGAGTAATTTCAGAAAATTATTTCACATCTCAAGTTTGAAACTATTAGAAGTTAAGTTTTTTTTGTGATTATATTTGAGAACTTGAGAATTTAAAAATGTCTTAACAGTCAGTAATGGCGATCGCCTAGATATTCAGCATATTTTTTACTAGAAAAATACTTTTTGATTTAGCTTTTGTCACTACTACACAAAATTCTTGGTTGAATAAAAAGTCATGCTTATAGGCAGGTTAACCTTTATAAATTTATTGTATCACAAAATTTAGTTGATTTTTCCACTCTTTTCTACTGAAATTTTTGGAGCTTCAGAAAATGAATATTCTGCTGACTTTAATTTGAAAATGTTTTAACAATAATAGCAACTACCATATTCAGCCTATTTTTTGACCTGAAAAATACTTTTCTCCCGTACTCCTTACTCCCTTACTCCCTTACTCCCCTACTCCCCTACTTCCCTACTTCCCTACTCCCCTACTCCCCTACTTCCCTACTCCTTACTCCCTTACTCCCCTACTCCCTATTCCCTTACGGAAAATATTTCTAGTTCTCAAAATATCAGCAACAGTAGGACAATAACTAGGCAATTCAAAAGTTGCTGGATTAATAGGATTTTGATATGTAAAATGGCGATATTCTAAACAGAATCTATCCCAAGCTGCAACTTGAATTTTGAAGACTGAAATTATTACCTCTATCAACCAAGGAGCCAAATTAAAACGA
The DNA here is from genome assembly GCF_002260545.1 of Hydrocoleum sp. CS-953. Lineage (GTDB taxonomy): Bacteria > Cyanobacteriota > Cyanobacteriia > Cyanobacteriales > Microcoleaceae > Trichodesmium. The sequence continues at coordinate 4,940 of NZ_LGSU01001023.1, forward strand.
AAAAATATTCGTTTCTTCAGATATGCACAAATTTCTTCAACAGCTTGATTTACTGTAACTTTTGGATTTCCTAAAATTAATTTTTGTAGTTCTTTTGACTGGGGTGGGTTTTCTACTAAATAAATAACCACTTGAGCAATATCAGCAGCATGAATAAAATGGAAACTACCCTCAGCTTTTAACCACCGAATTAAACCAATATGTTTAATTATTTCTGGCAAACCAGCAGATAGATGAGAGTATGGTTTTTCTTGATCTCCTCCTAAAACTAAGGTAGGAAAAAGACAAGTTAGAGGGGGTACATTTTTGAGTCGAGATAACTGATACATACAGTCATATTTAGAACGAATATAGTCAGTACCAATCTCTCCTGCTTTTTTGAGTAATTTGTTGTTTTGGTCAAGAATACTGGCAGTGGAAAAATAGAGGATATTTTCACAGACTTCTGGATTTAGTAATGTGATTAATTTCAGAGTTTTAATTACATTAATATCGAATACTTCCTGCAAATTTCCCCAAGCAGTAGCAGCTAAAATTGCTACATTAATTTCTTGGAGTAAGGAGGAAAACTGCTCAATTTCTCTCAAGTTTGCGTTTAAAATATTAATACCAGGACGAGCTTTATAGTCAACTTTTAATTTATCTGGGTTCCTAACTAATAGGTAGAGTTCGTGGTTGGTATTTTGAATTAGGGATTCGACAATATAGTGACCAATACATCCACTACCACCTGTGATAAAAATTCGTTTATGACTCATAGAAATTAGTTATTGGTTATTAGTTATTAGTTATTAGCAAAATTTGTAGTGGACTGAGACACCTTTAATTGTGCATTAGAAAAAAATGGCTAAACTTTGCTATAAGAAGAATTATATGAAAAAAGTGGTTTGCACAGTTGGAGTAATAGTTAATACATTTTCTCAAGCGCCTGTGAGATCGAGGTGAGTATTGGAATTTTCTGACTATTACTTATGGAGCAATAATAAAATTATTTTCTGAAGCACTCGCTTTAGGTGATGGATAGTGGAATTTTTCTGACTATTGCGTATAGAGCAATAATAATTTCATTTTCTCAAGCGCCTAGGAGATGGAGGTGAGTATTGGAATTTTCTGACTATTGCGTATAGAGCAATAATAATTTCATTTTCTCAAGCACCTACGAGATGGAGGTGA